>CAZZYE010000280.1:0-8520 GCA_964658145.1 uncultured Stigonema sp. | reverse complement strand
AGGTAAAATCAGAGGGTTTAAGTCTGGAGCTATATTGAAAATTAGTGGAACGCGCATTCTAGGGGTTTAAAGCCCCTACCATACGCAGTTACTGTTCCCTGTTAAGAGTTCCCTTTTACGATATCCAGTGCTTACACAGCAACTCAGCCTGTTGCAAAACGGTCGTAGTTGCCTTTTCCTGTTTATCAGGAGGATAGCCGTATTTCTTCAGTAGCCTTTTAACGGTTACCCGCAGCTTTGCCCGCACCCCTTCTTTCATCGTCCAGTCAATAGTCACGTTGTTCCTGATTGCCTGTACTAGATCCTGGGCGATCGCCTTGAGGGTTGCATCTCCTAACTCTAGTACAGCGCTGTCATTCACGAACAGGGCATCGTAGAATGCTAACTCATCTTCTGTTAGCCCCAAATCTTCTCCACGGCTTTGCGCTTGGCGAATTTCCTTTGCAAGTTCGATCAGTTCGGCAATCACCTGGGCGGCTTCGATTGATCGGTTTTGATAGCGTTTGATGGTATTTTCCAGCATCTCGCTGAAGGTGCGAGATTGAACCAAGTTCTGGCGCGATCGCGTTTTAATCTCATCATTAAGCAGCTTTCGCAAAACTTCCAATGCCAGGTTTTTCTGGGGTAAGCCGCGTACTTCTTCGAGAAATTCATCGGAAAGAATCGAAATATCAGGATTCTTCAAGCCCACCGCCGCAAAAATATCAATCACTTCCTCGGAAGCAACGGCTTTGGAGACTATCTGACGGACGGCGGTATCCAAATCCTCAGTACTGCGGTGATCTCTGGTGGTATGTTTGCTAAATGCTACCTTGATTGCCTGAAAAAAGCCTACCCGATCCCGAATGGCGATCGCTTCATCCATACTGCTTACCAAGGCAAAGGCTTTGCCCAGTTCACTGACAGCCTTGATGTAACGGTTTTTGCCATCTTCCAAACTGACAACGAAATCCATCGCCGCAGGAATCACAGCAAGGCGTTCGCTGGGGCTACCCGTGAAAAAGGGGGAGTAATCGAAATCGTGGTAAATAGCCCAGACAACTTCGTATTTCTCCTGAAGGATGGCAAGGGCTGTTTCCGTGGGGATGCCCGTTTCTCCTCGATCGCTTTCGGTATAATTTTTCAGGGCTTTTTTGAGTTGGTCGGCAATACCCAGATAATCTACGATCAGTCCGCCTGGTTTATCCTTGAAAACGCGATTGACACGGGTGATCGCCTGCATCAGTCCGTGTCCCTGCATCGGTTTATCAACATACAGCGTATGCAAGCAGGGCGCATCAAAGCCTGTCAACCACATATCCCGCACAATAACCAGTTTCATCGGATCGCTAGGTTTCTTGAAGCGTTTCGCAAGATCGTGGCGGCGTTTTTTATTGCGGATGTGGGGTTGCATGGTTTGGTCGTCAGCAGCCGAACCTGTCATCACCACCTTGATTGTTCCTCGATCATCGTCATCGTGATGCCAGTCGGGACGCAATTTGACGATCGCATTGTAGAGTTCGACGCAAATGCGGCGACTCATGCAAACGATCATCGCTTTCCCATCCAAAGCCGAATGGCGGTTTTCAAAGTGACTCACGATATCTTGGGCGATCAGATTTACCCGTTCTTCTGCCCCTACCAGGGCTTCCAACCTCGCCCATTTGCTTTTCAGTTTCTCCTTGGTGTTCAGTTCCTCGTCTTCGGTGAGTTCTTCAAATTCGCTGTCAATGTGGGGGCGCTGTGATTCTGACAATTCGATCTTTGCCAGCCGTCCTTCGTAATAAATTTTAACGGTGGCTTCGTCTTCTACCGCCCTCTGAATATCATAAATATCAATATAATCCCCGAACACCGCAGGGGTATTTTTATCGGTCGCCTCTATAGGTGTTCCAGTAAACCCGATAAAGGAAGCATTGGGCAAGGCATCCCGAAGGTACTTGGCGAAACCATAGGAGATATACGCCTCTTTGTTCTCTTGTTTTCCCACCTGATAGGAATTGCCAGAGGATTCCGCTGCCACCGGAGAAGACTGGCGACGCTTCCCAATCGGGTAAACGTTATCAGTTTTCGCTGCTGTTCCAGATTTGATCGTCACCCGTGCGTTCAGCCCGTACTGGCTACGGTGCGCCTCGTCGGCAATGAAAATGATGTTACGGCGATCGCTGAGTTGGGGATACTGTTCGCCTGGTTCGGCTGAGAATTTCTGAATTGTGGTAAAGACAATCCCACCAGAAGCCACCTGTAGTAGTTCCTTAAGGTGTTGGCGATCGTCCGCCTGAACGGGAGTCTGGCGCAGCAAATCAGCGCAATTCGAGAAGGTGTTGAAAAGTTGATCGTCTAAATCGTTGCGATCAGTGAGGACAACCAGCGTTGGATTGGAGAGTGCGGGATGCTGTACGATTTTTCCTGCATAGAAAGCCATTGTCAGGCTTTTACCGCTTCCTTGCGTATGCCAAACCACTCCTACTTTCCTGTCTCCTTTGGCATCGGTGGCTTTCACCGTCGCTGCGATCGCCTTGTTGACAGCATGATACTGATGGTAGCCAGCCATCTTTTTGATGATGGTATCATTGTCCGTTTCAAAGATGATAAAGTAGCGAAGGATATCGAGAATGCGCTGTTTGGGAAAGACACCCTTGATCAGCGTTTCCAGTTCTGCTATGGCTTTTTGGGCAATTTTCTGCCCGTCGTTGGTGCGCCAAGGCATGAAGCGTTCCCAGTCGGCTGTGAGTGTGCCGACTCTGGCTTCTGTGCCATTGGAAGCAACGAGAATTTCGTTGTAGGAGAACAGGCAGGGAATCTCTTTCTTGTATGTCTGAAGCTGGTTGAATGCGCCTTTGATGGTGGCGTTTTCTTCCACGGGGTTTTTTAGTTCGATGACGGCGATCGGCAAGCCGTTAATAAAAACCACAATATCGGGACGGCGGTTATTTTTGTTCTCGATGACAGTGAACTGGTTTACTGCCAGCCAGTTGTTGTTATCGGGATTTTGAAAGTCAATTAGCCAGACTTTATGGTATTTGGTGTAGCCTTCTTCGGCTTGGTATTCAACATCTACGCCATCGGTGAGATATTTGTGAAAGCGACGGTTGTTTTCATAGAGGCTTGGGGTTTCAGTTTGGGTGACTTTGCGGATGGCATCCTGAATCGCATCGGCAGGAATATCAGGGTTGATAGTTTCTAGGGCGGTTTTGAGGCGATCGCGCAAAACAACGTCAGCGTAGGTTTGGCGTTCTGAATTCGGTTCTTCTGGGGCAATTTCCGAGGCGTTAAGGATGCTGTACCCTAGTGCATCGAACCATTTGAGGGTTGCTTGTTCAACAATAGACTCGGTAAACTTGCTCACGCCGCTTCCCTCACTATTTTTTCAGCTTCCTTAACGCGGATTTCGCCTGACATCAGTTTGGGGAGAAGAGTATTGCGGATGACGGAAAGATTGCGAGACTCAAGAATATTAGCCCTAATCTTCTCTACTATCGGCAAAATTTGCATGTTAAAAATTTTTGTCAATTCTAAATCAGGGATCAATATTTCGTACTTTGACATATCTTGCCAATTAGTTCTTGGCATTCTCGTACCACTAGATGTAATGTCCGTATAATTTATGAATTCATCGCTTGAAACGTAAGACATTACTAAACCAAATAACTCTGGGGTTCGCGGAACTAACACTAAAATGTCAGTGGAACAAATCCCGCTTGTTATTGCTACACCGACTTTCTGAAAATAAGGACGTAACTTTCCAAAGAGAATTTCTCCTTGGTTAAATTCAAATTTATTGCTCGTTATATCCTCTACATTTCCCCAATTGGATAGTGCAATACTACGTCGTGGCATGTGTTCAAGACCAATATAAGGTGTATCTGGCTGAATGTTTTTAGGCTGAATTCCACGACGAGGATTTTCTGCAATATCTCCAATAACACTAATCTTCCAGCCTCTTGGAATCATCCCTAAAGGCGATTCTTCAAACGCATCAGGAAATAGTGCCGCCGTTGCCGCATGCATCCCTACTGGCTGCTTTCCCTCCATCTTGGCGCGAACGGGGTCAAAATCCACAAACCACGATTTAAAGATTGCCCTTGCTTGCGCCTCCAGTGTGCGGTTCATCTGCTGGTTCAGTTCGATTTTGTCGTCAAGTGAGGAGAGAATACGGGCGATCGCTTTTTGTTCTGAAGGAGGGGGAATTACTAAACCTATTTTACGAAGCTCACTTTGCTTGATACCTAATACTGTCGTTCCTGTTGCTCTTGCCTGAAGCTGTTGCTGAATAAAATCAGACTGCATTAGAAATTTTAGATAATCGTTATCCAAAAGTCCTGGTTTACCTCTAAGCGCTATTAAACGTTGAGCGAGAGCAATTTTTCTTTCATCAAGTTGTGCAACTTCACCCAAAGGAGCTTCAGTTGTTACTATAATGTCCCCAGCTTGTGGAATACCGCGACGCATCCAAGTATCATAATCTTTGAACGCAATGTATTCTTGAATTTCATTTATTCTTCCTCCGTTGACAATCTTTGCTGTAATCAAAGGTACTCCAAAAGATGTTTTATCTGGCGTTTTTCCTCGATAATCAATAATTACTGCCATACAGCTTTCTAGCCGCATCAGCTTCCAATTATTAGGAAAATTACTTTCCATACCCCAACCCCTGCAAATTCGCTCTAATCTCTGCCTCCAACCGTGCCGACTCCTGAAACTGCCTGTCTAATTTCTCGACAAGGCACTGCATTTTCTCCTCGAAAGGTTCACCATTATCTTCCGTTTCCTCAGCCCCTACATACCGCCCTGGTGTCAGCACATAGTCGTGACTCTTGATTTCGTCCAAGGTGGCACTCTTACAGAAACCAGGAATATCCTCATAACTCCCTACCTCTTTCTCTCCCCGCCAAGCATGGTAGGTGTTGGCAATGCGAGTTATCTCATCCTCGGTCAATTCCCTTTTCTGATGATGGCAATAGACTTTTGATTCATGCTTATGATATCGCTTATACAATCGCCACCGATTCAAACCTGGAACAAAAAAGTCCCTTAACCCAAGATATAGGTATTAAAGCAGCAACCGTAAATTTTATTTCAGAAACAGAGTTTTACTCTCAAATTCAAGCCATTAGAGATGAATTAAGAAAACAACTTGATGATGCTTGTGGAAAAAATCAAACTAAAGCTTGCCTAGAAAAACTTTGTACATCCTTGTCTAATTTTAATAGTAATCAGCCATCTTTACCATTTTACTATCCTTTTAACAAGCCTTCTAGTTTCACATCTCAGCGCTTAACTATTGAAAATAGTTTGGCTGACGAGAGGCGCAAAGGTAGTGATTCAGCCATCAAAGCTCATCATTTGAATGTCAGATTTGAAGGCATATCGCAGTTCGATAATAATTTGTTAGACAGCCTTAAACTTTACATAGATAATATAGCTACTCCTGATTCCGAAGATTCTAGCCTCGATAAATTGCTGAATCTCCCATATATTGAAAAAACCTACGTCAGAGGTAGTTTACTGATTGTGCCATTATCGGAGAAACTTGTAAAAGAAACTAACTACATCGACTTAGAAAAAATTATTGATCGGGATCGGAATGAAGATTTTATAAGAAAACTTAAGCTTTTGGTAACATCAGGAAAATATCCAAAACAAATTACTAGCGCTGCTTATTCCTTGATAGACTTGGCAAGAACACTTTTTCGTGAGTTAGAACGTTCGCAAAAACTAAGTCAAACTTCACTTTCGTCAGAGCGTTATTACGCTTTACCCATACAGATATTTATATCTTTTCAGGCTTTTGAACAATATTTTGAGAATGAGAGAAGAGTATCGAACTCTTCCTTCCGGGATATTTTGGCTCGGTATGTTTACTCACTTGCTTTAGCATATAACATTTTGCCAATTGACTCTAATTATCAAAATATTCCCTACGTAGTTTTTAATAGTGGAGCGATGGATAAATTAGGGAAAAGCTTATTTAATGAAAATCAAATATTTCAATCAAAGGAAATGAATATTTTGAATTTAATTCTTTCTCAGGAAGAGTGATTTTAAATTTAAACTCAAGATGCTAGGGAGATAAAAGTTATATTAATCACCTCTCAGAAAGGCGATCGCCAACACAGGTAAGTGCTGCATGATTACATTTGAAAACCTTGAAAAATGGCTGAATGCACCCGCAGAAACAGAACGGCTGGAATTCAAAGAAGCCAAACAACAGTTTGATACAACCAAATTGTTTCGGTACTGTGTAGCTCTAGCCAACGAAGGCGGTGGATATCTGGTTTTGGGCGTAACCGACAAGCCCCCGCGTCGAGTCGTAGGTTCCCAAGCTTTTCCATCCCCAACCTCCCTTAACGAGATCAAAGCCCGCATTGTGGAGAAACTCAGATTTCGCGTAGACGCTACAGAATTGCAGCATCCTAATGGACGAGTGCTAGTTTTTGAAGTGCCAACCCGTCCTGTCGGGCTACCATTAGCCTTTGATGGAGCCTACCTAATGAGAGCGGGAGAAGATCTAGTGGCGATGACACCAGATGTACTCAAGAGCATTTTTGCTGAAGGGCAACAAGATTGGTTTTCCCATCCCGCCCGATAGTAGCGCTAGCCCTGAGGATGTAATCGCCCTCCTCGATACTCAGAGCTACTTTGAACTATTAGGCATCCCCTATCCCACCAATCGTGATGCCGTGCTAGAAAGATTGCAGAGCCAAGATTTAATCCAACAGACAAGACAGAGTTGGACAATCTCCAACTTAGCCGCCATCCTTTTGGCAAAAAAACTAGATGCCTTTTCCCTCACATTGGCTCGTAAAGCACCCCGTGTCGTGATCTACGAAGGTATCAATAAACTGCAAACCCGTGATGACAAGATCGAGAACCGAGGATATGCCGTTGGCTTTGAGGGGTTAGTGGATTTTGTCCACTCAGCAGCACCGCAAAATCGCTTTACCCTTAGAAGTTGTGCGGGAAGAAGTAAAGATGTTCCCGAAACAGGCTTTACGAGAACTTATTGCCAATGCATTAGTACATCAAGATTTTCTAGCGACGGGCGCTTCAGTCATGATCGAGATGTATGGCGATCGCATCGAGATATCTAATCCAGGCATCCCACCCATTCAGGTGGAGCGCTTTATTGATGAATATCGCTCCCGCAACGAACAACTCGCCGACCTAATGCGACGTTTCGGTATCTGTGAAGAAAAAGGCAGTGGCATTGACAAAGTTGTAAGTGAAGCAGAGGTGTTTCAACTACCCGCACCAGACTTTCGAGTGGGTGAGACACGCACGACAGCAGTACTGTTTGCCCATCAAGATTTTGCTGATATGAGCAAACCAGACCGAATACGAGCCTGCTACCAACATTGTTGCCTGTTGTACGTCAGCAATCAACGCATGTCTAACCAAACCCTACGGGATCGGTTTCGTCTAAGTGAGTCAAAGGCAGTAATCGTTTCTCAGATTATAGGAGCTACCAAAGAAGCTGGTTTGATCAAGGCAGACGAATCCGAATCAACCTCTACCCGCTATGCTCGCTATCTCCCTTTTTGGGCATAAAAGTGTTTTAACGCAAACCGATATTAGTAACTCTCAAAGCCCGAAACCCTTTCAGAATAAACCAAAAAGTGCTTAAAAGCAAACCGATATTAGTAACTCTCAAAGCCTGAAACCCTTTCAGAATAAGCAAAAAAGTGCTTAAAAGCAAATCGATGCAAGCGAAATATGAACGAAGCTGACCCCCTCGATCCACAGATTGCCCCCATCTTCCAAGGTGCAGGTCAAACCCTCTTTCACGAAAAATGATGCAAGACAGGGTAGGGGATGCGATCGCTCGCTATTCTTTGCGCCTTTGCGTGAGGCTAATTCATACTTTTAATCAGCAACGCCGTTTTTTGGATTTTCTTTCTTCTATCTGGTGCAATTGTGGTGTATAATTGCACCAAATGCCCAAAGGAAGGATATTATGACCCGTCAAAGTATTTCACTTACACCCCCGAATGACGCCTGGTTAAAAGCACAGGTGGAAAGTCAGGAGTACGCCAGCAAAAGTGATTTGGTGAACGACCTGATACGTAAGGCTCGTGCCAAACAGGAGAAAGCTGAAGAAATCCGCCTCAGGCTGATTCAGGCGGAGCAAAGCGGCTTTGTCACCCCTGACCGTCAGGAAATTCTAGCAGAATTCAAGAAAGCACTGCATCCTGATGGGTAATTATAAATTGACGCAAGCAGCGAAGGAAGACTTGCGGCAAATTTATTTTTATGGCTTTGAGACATGGGGCGAAGCAGCCGCAGACCAGTATTATAACGACTTTTTTGACCGCTTCGAGCAGATAGCTGCACAACCCTATTTATACCCCCCTGTTGATGTTATCCGTAAAGGCTATCGCCGCAGTGTATGTGGGGTGCATAGCATTTATTACCGCATTGAGAACGATGTGGTTGAAATCATGGCAATCCTTGGAAGCCAAGATACTGACACAATTTAAAAGTCAGCGCCTTTGCCCCCGGCTTTACCACCTACCCCTTCATCATAATTCGTAATTACTA
>CAZZYE010000279.1:0-8520 GCA_964658145.1 uncultured Stigonema sp. | reverse complement strand
TGATGATATTTCGTGTGGACTTCACGTACAAGCAGATTTGCAATAAAGCCAATAAACAACACCCCTACCATGATATACATCGTCACACTGTAGGCTTCAGTTTTTGGAACACCATGATTGATCTGAAACTCGCGAATGTAGTTCACTAGAACCGGACCGAGAACACCTGCTACCGACCAAGCCGTAAGTAGCCTTCCATGAATAGCACCGACCTGCATCGTCCCGAACAAATCACGCAAATAGGCAGGAATGGTTGCGAATCCACCACCGTACATGCTCAAAATTAGGCAAAAAGCAGTAAAAAATAGCACAATATTGCCCAGCTTGCCAGTTGTAGGAATGAAAGCGTACAGCACCATACCAAGACCAAAGAAAATCATATAGGTTCTTTTTCTGCCGATGTAGTCCGATAGAGATGACCAAAAGAACCGACCAGCCATATTGAACAAGCTTAGCAACACGACAAATCCTGCACCGGCTGCTGCTGTAACCTTGAACATTTCTTGAATCATCGCCGAGGCTTGACTAAGTACGCCGATCCCTGCAGTTACATTTGTACACAACACAATCCATAACATCCAGAATTGCGGTGTTTTAATCGCATTATCAGCAGTGACATTTGCCGTAGTTACCAACTTTTTGGGTTGGACAGGCGGCGTATAGCCTGCTGGTTGCCAGCTTGGTGGCGTAATGCGTACAAGGAAGGCACCACACATCATCAGGACTAGATAAATTGCACCCATGACAACAAATGTTTGCCAGACACCGACTGAAGTCGGAGATTTGAAATGATCCATCAGTGCTACCGCCAAGGGTGAACCAATGATTGCTCCGCCGCCGAACCCCATAATTGCCATCCCTGTTGCCATCCCTGGACGGTCAGGAAACCACTTAATTAAGGTAGAAACCGGAGAGATATAGCCAATACCCAAGCCAATACCGCCTAAGACACCATAACCAAGATAAAGAAGCACAATTTGGTGTAAATATATCCCCAAAGCAGAAACAAAGAAGCCGCCGCTAAAGCAGAGTGCTGAAACAAACATCGCTTTGCGGGGTCCTTCTCGTTCGACCCATTTGCCAAATAAAGCCGCAGAAATCCCTAGAAAGGCGATCGCACTCGAAAATATCCAGCCGAGAGTCGGTAGGTTCCAATCTGTCGGCGCTGATTGGGTGATCCCGATAAGTTTCGTCATCGGCAGGTTAAATACGCTGAAGCCATACACTTGTCCGATGGAAAGGTGTATTGCCAATGCCGCAGGAGGAATCAGCCAACGATTAAATCCAGGTTGTGCAACGGTTCGTTCTTTATCTAAAAAAGAGCTTGTTAATGCCATTTGTAGTGCTTTTAAGCTAGCTTATGAAAAATTTTGTAATGGATTTATTTGTAAAGTCAAGCATATAATTATACATAAGGGCGTTGTTTATTGTCCATTTACAGTAGTCCCAAGATATGTAGTTAAGTATTATAACGTAAATTATTAAATCCTTAATTAACGGTTACTTCAGCAAACTGTAGTCTCTAAAAAATCCGAAAAGTTTCTAACATCATTTTGATAAAAAAAGGGAACACACGAGGTAGTTATGGTAAAGGATATTAAGCCAGATTCCCAACCCAATACCAACAAACATCAGCCAAGTATGGGTGGGGGAATGCCGATTGTTGGCTATTGGGCAGAAAAAACGCTGACTCCTGAAGGTCTGTTGCTGTGGAAAACATTGTTTCACAAGAGTGCTTGTCTTTCCTGTGCTTGGGGAACAGGAGGTCAGAAGGGAGGATTTAGAAACGAGGATGGCGAAACTTTACAACGTTGTGCTAAAAGCGTTGAGGCGATCGCATCAGAATTACTTGAACCAGTACCAGTTCACTTTTTTGCTAAGCATAGCTTAAATGACCTCAAGCAACTAACCTCTCAAGAAGCTGACAAATTGGGTCGTCTGAGTTTCCCAGTCATTCTTAGGGAAGGAAAATCATATTATGAAAGAATCTCATGGTCAGAGATTTATCAGATTGCAGAAGCCTCATTTAAGAAAAAAGCCGAACGAATAGCTTCTTACAGTTCAGGTCGTTCTTCTAACGAAGCAGCTTACTTACTGCAATTGATGATTCGTGCCTTGGGTTCCAACAACTTGGCTGATTGTTCTGACCTGTGCCATGCTGCATCCACAGTCGGGTTGAAGGAGATGTTTGGGTCTGGAACTTCAATGGTAAGCTTGGAAGATCTCAAACAATCTGACTGTATTGTACTCATAGGTTCAAACGCCCCAGCTAATCACCCACGCTTGATGAACGAGCTGATCCAGCTGCGCGAAAGGGGCGGTAAAGTAATCGTTGTTAACCCGTTAGTGGAAGTCGGGTTAGTGAAATTTGCTTCTCCTGCCTATCCAATCAAATCTTTATTCACGGGTTCTGATATTTCCTCGCTGTACCTCCAACCTGTACCAGGAAGCGATGTAGCGCTGTTTGTAGGTATTCAAAAGTCCTTAATAGAACGGGGCATGGTCCAATACTCCTACCTTCAGGAGTATACTCAGGGATGGTCAGAGGTAATCGAACACGCTCAAGCCACTTCATGGGATTCGATTACACAGACTTGCGGTATTTCTAGAGAGTTGATTGAGCAGGCTGCTGAGATGATCGGGGAGTCTGACAAAGTGGTCTTCGCTTGGGCTATGGGCGTAACTCAGCAAGAAAATGGAGTGGACAATATTTTCAGCATCGCCAACACAGCATTGTTGACCGGCAACGCAGGTAAAGTGGGATCTGGAACCATGCCGATTCGAGGACATTCCAATGTTCAAGGCTTTGGTTCCATGGGGGTAACAATTAGGTTGAAAGAAGAGATCCGGCTAGCCCTTGAAAAACTCCTCAAGCGTCCGCTGAGTCGCGTACCAGGTTACGATACCCGCGCACTCATCGCAGCCGCTGATGAGGGGAAAATCGATACACTCATTTGTCTAGGTGGAAACTTGTATGCTGCTAACCCAGACTTAGCGCAAGTGAGCTTAGCTTTGTCTAAAATTGAGACTATCTTTTACATCTCGACGAAGCCGAACTTGGGGCATTTTCACGGCTTGGCTAAACGAAACACCATCATTATTCCAGTATTTGCCAGGTTCGAGAATCCTCATCAGACTACCACGGAGTCTGGTAACAATTTTGTGCGGCTCAATGACGAAGGCGAGACGCACCTTCGCGATGAGGATGCAGACCTGATCTCCGAGGTAGAGTTCTTAACAGAAATTGCCCATCGCATTCATGGTGAGTGTCCAGTCAACTGGCGTAAACTCCAAGACACAAAGTATATCCGGCAACTCATCGCTCAAACCATCCCCGGTTTTGAAAAGATGGCAACAATTGACGAGACAAAAGAGGAGTTTACCATTGCTAACCGGATTTTTCACAAACCAGAATTCCCGACTCCATCAGGCAAGGCTTCTATGTTTGTGACTCCCCTGCCTAAACTAACGCTACCTTCCATAGGAGACTTCGATGTACCTGAATTTACTAAAGGACTTGTCGTTGCTTTAGGAACCGGGCGCAGCTATTCTCAGCATAACACTGTAGTCTACAAGGAAGGAGACAAGTTCAGAGGGATGCCACACCGAAACTGCATACTGATGAACAAGTCGGATGTGGAAAGTGCTGGTCTAAGTGAGCATCAACGTGTCACTGTCCAAACGAATGCCGGAAAGATGGAAAATGTTGAAGTCATTTATGGTTCAATTAGAGAAGGTGCTGCGTTGATGTTCTATCCCGAAGTCAATGCGATCGTCCACACTAAGGTCGATAACCGTTCCGGCACCCCTGCCTTTAAACGTGTGCCGGTTCTGGTTTACGCCAGCTGAACTTCAGAGTGCCTCACGGGCGGCGCACCTGCTGTTATGAATGGAACAAACACCACCACTCCCCCTCTTCCCCCCACTCCCCATTCCCTACTCCCCACTCCCCATTTTTCTTAAGAGTGTACTAGCCGATTCCGCTTTCTAAAGCACTCCAAGTATCATCCCCAACTATTCCATCTGATGTCAAATTATGAGTAGACTGGAAGTCCTTAACAGCATTTTCAGTGTTTTCATAAAATATTCCATCAGCAACTATATTGTAGTTATAAGCTTGTAGATACTCTTGCAGACGTTTGACATCTTCACCTGTGCTACCGAGACTGAGAATTGGCTGAGATATAGATTGAGTAGACATGATTTTCCCTAATATTGAGGTAAGGTCGAGCAAAATATAATTGCTCTAACTGCTTTTCACGATGATTAATAGGTATAGGTGAATCAATTTATGCATAGCGGAGAGTGCGATGCCACAGGCTTCCCACTTCGTGTCTACGCACTCTTGAGGCGGCGTAAGAGTATTCCAATAAATAAATGATCCCATCTTGTGGGAGAGCCAGTCCCTAAAAGCAGGTTTCCGCTTTGCCCTCCACGGACACATTCACAAAGCCGAAACCAGTTTCTACAGCTACGATCTCACCGCAGACGGACGCAAACTAAACATTATCTGTGCCGGAACCTTTGGCGCACCCATACGCGAGTGGGTTCCTGGTTATCCTCTGCAATACAACCTACTGAAGTTAGAAAGTAATCAGCTGACAGTCCAAACCCGTCTTCGTGAAGAACTCAATGGTGCCTGGAAACCCGATGCACGATGGCTTCAGGGTGCGGGGCAAAATCCTTTGCCGTATTATGAGATTAAGTTGTAGCCCTCTCTGGTGGCAGAGAGGGGGTTGGGGGGTTGACTGCGTATTGTTGCTACCGGGCAAATCCGTTATTGTTGCTGTGCTATCTGCCTAACTGCCTCTATATCAATCTCTAACTGTTCAGCTATTTGTTCTACAGTCAATCCTGCCTTTAACAGCAGTGGAACGGCTGCTAACTTACCTTCTTCCCGACCTTCTTCTAATGCTTCCTGGTAAACTCTAGTCTGTTTGAGTGCGCTCAATTTCAGCATATTTTCTACCTCTTGACGGCTCAACTGGGGAAATTTGTACACTATAATCGTCTCGATTAAATCTATTATCGCTTGACTGGATAAGCTGTTTGCTACTTCTTGCCTTGTTTGTTGGATGAGTTGTCGGGCGCGATGAGTGGCGTTTTCTTCTGGTTCTACCACTAACTTGACAATGCCGATCGCCAAGGACTGGTCTGCTGTAGATTCCAATTCATCTAGATAAACGCGCTGCACTTTAGAACTTTCTAGCAAAACCTCATAGAGTCTGGTTTCATCAGGTTCTAAGCTTCGCTTAGGGTAGATAATAACAGCGTACCAGTCGTATGTAGATGGATTCTGGTCGAAAAACAGGAAAAGTTCGGCGAATAGTCGATGATAGAGAAATTTGTCTTTTTGAAATTGTACTTCACAGAAATATACAGTTTTGTCAGGACTGTTTTCAGGTGGCAGAAATACCCCATCTATACGGAAAGCGGTTTGTTTGATTTCTATTGACCGGAACTGATAACCTTGAGTATCGCGAGGAAAACGCCCAATCAACTCAAAGAAAATACTGGGAAATTCTGCAAATAATTGATAAAAAATACTGTCAGTCTTCACTCTTGTTGTGCTTGCTGTAAAAATTATGCCAAATTGATTTTAAGTGCAGCGTACCAGTCCATTCTGACTTTCAGCAAGCTTTTCTCCTTTCTGCTATAGCGCAGTCGCGATCGCCTATTCCCCAAGTGTCAGCACACAGCCTCAACGATGCTGGAGTATGCTGTAGAAATGATGGACAAACAAAAATGCACTGTCTGGGCTGAAGCCAGTGGTAGCATAGACACTTGAATATAATTGAGCCACGCTGTGAAAATATAGTCCTATGCCTGCGTTTTTATTAGAAGTCGGTACAGAAGAACTACCTGCAAGCTTTTTGAGTGACGCCATAGCACAATGGCGATCGCGCATTCCCCAAGCTTTGTCAGCACATAGCATTCATAGCGTCGTGGTGGAAATTTATGGTACTCCTCGCCGTCTAGCCGTACTCATCCAAGGGTTACCATCCCAGCAAGCAGACCGCGAAGAAGAAATTAAAGGTCCCCCCGCCCAAGCGGCGTTTAAAGATGGTAAACCAACACCAGCAGCAGCAGGCTTTGCTAAAAAGCAAGGTGTAGAACTCGACGCCTTAGAAGTTCGCCCCACTGACAGAGGAGATTTTGTCTTTGTACGGAAAGTCATCCCTGGTCGGAATGTAGCAGAAATTTTGACAGAACTCGTTCCCCAGTGGATCTGGGGTTTAGAAGGTAAGCGGTTAATGCGCTGGGGTGATGGAGATGCAAAGTTTTCTCGTCCCATTCGCTGGTTAGTAGCTTTGTTGGATCAGACAGTGCTACCGATGGAATTAGTTAATGGTTCCGAGACGATTAAAAGCGATCGCATCTCCCACGGTCATCGCGTTTTACATCCAGAACCCGTCACAATTCCCCAAGCTACTGATTATATCACTGCGTTACGCTCTGCATACGTCGCCGTTGATGCTGATGAACGGGCAGCTACAATTAAACAGCAAGTTCACGAGTCCGTGCAAAAGTTAGATGGGTATGCAGAAATCTACCCAGATTTGTTGGCGGAAGTCACTAACCTTGTAGAATGGCCAACAGCTGTTGTCGGCAAATTTGAATCAGAATTTTTGAACTTGCCAACCGAGGTGATTACTACCGTGATGGTAAGTCACCAGCGTTATTTCCCAGTTTTCCAAGCTGCTTCTCCCACCGAATTACTTCCCTATTTTGTCACGATTTCCAACGGCGACCCAACCAAATCTGACATCATTGCAGTGGGAAATGCAAGAGTCATCCGTGCTCGTTTAGCTGATGGACAGTTTTTCTACAAAACCGATTTAGCCAAGCCGTTAGATAGTTTTTTACCCCAATTGGCAAAAGTTACCTTCCAAGAAGATTTAGGTTCGCTGCTGGACAAAGTGGGGCGAGTCTCCAAAATTGCTGAGCAAATTACCACACAACTGCAATTAGGAGAAGATGACCGCCACAATATTCACCGCGCAGCTTTGCTGTGTAAAGCTGACCTTGTGACTCAAATGGTCTACGAATTTCCCGAATTACAGGGAGTTATGGGGCAAAAATATGCAGCAGCAAGTGGAGAATCAGCAAGCGTCGCCACAGCAATTTTTGAACATTATTTGCCTAGGGGAGCAGATGACATTTTACCTCAAACCCTAACAGGTCAAATTGTTGGCTTAGCAGACAGACTCGACACATTGGTAAGTATCTTTGGACTGGGGATGATACCTACGGGTTCTTCTGACCCCTTTGCCTTACGACGGGCGGCGAATGCTATTATTAATATGACTTGGGCGGCTAATTTGCATTACAATTTGCAACAGTTACTGGAGCAAATTGCCGGAGATTTTGTAGCAGCCCATAACAAAGATCGGGCACAATTAATCGCGGCGTTACAAGACTTTTTCTTGCAACGTATTCGCACCCTACTCCAAGAAGAGAAGCAGATTGATTATGATTTGGTGAATGCAGTTTTGGGAGAAAATGACCCAGAATATGCAGAACGGGCATTAAAGGATTTATTGGATGTGCGCGATCGCGCCTTATTCCTCCAACAAATCCGCAACGATGGTACTTTAGAAAGAATCTACGAAACCGTCAACCGTTCCACTCGTTTAGCAGCGCAAGGAGATTTGGATACAAAACAGCTAGAACCAAATTCTCTCATCCGCCAAGAACTCTTCCAAAAGCCAACTGAAGCAGCTTTTTACAACGTCTTAGTAGATTTAGTACCACAAACGGTCGCCGCACAGCGATCGCGAAACTACAAGCAGTTAGTAACAGCTCTATTGCAAAGTACTCCCACAGTCAGCAACTTTTTTGATGGTCCCGAAAGCGTTTTAGTTATGGACCCAGATCCAGAGATTAAGCGCAATCGGTTAAATTTGCTGGGATTACTGCGCAATCATGCACGTATTTTGGCTGATTTTGGTGCGATCGTCAAAAATCTGTAGCATAAATCAACAAAAACTTGTGTAAAACATGCCTACTTGCGCTACTATAATGATTGCTTGACCAGGGACCGCTGCCACAGTCTATGCCTAAAGCTCATGTGATTGGATTAGGAAAGTCAGGTATTGCTGCGGCGAGATTGTTGAAACAGGAAGGTTGGGAGGTGCTTGTGTCCGATCGCAACACCTCCGAACACCTCCTTCAACAACAGCAAGAACTTGCCACAGAAAACATAACCGTGAAATTGGGGTATGGTTTAGAATTAGCTGTTGCCTCGTGTCCCCAGTTGATTGTTATCAGTCCTGGAGTGCCGTGGGATCTACCTGCACTAGTAAAGGCACGGGAATCGGGAATTGAAACCATTGGGGAAATGGAACTCGCTTGGCGAAATTTGTCATCTATCCCTTGGGTAGCAATCACCGGCACTAACGGTAAAACTACCACCACCTCCTTAATTGAGGCAATTTTTCAAACCGCAGGATTTAACGCTCCAGCTTGCGGTAACATCGGCTATGCCGCTTGTGAACTGTGCTTGGGGAGGGGAGTGGG
>CAZZYE010000278.1:2750-8539 GCA_964658145.1 uncultured Stigonema sp. | reverse complement strand
AGTTCATTTGTACTATAGCTAGCGATCGCTTCAGTGCCAGTTGCGTAAGTCCTGTCTATGATTGATAATCCATCATTCACACTCTCAAAAATACTGCGATACTCTGCTTCTTTTTGAGCAATCTCGTGAGATTTTTGTTGCTGTTGAGCGTATAAGCGGGCATTTTCCAGGGAAATGGCTGCTTGGGTGCAGAGGAAGTTGAGAATCACGAGGCGATCGCTTGTAAACACACCACTGGTTGAGCTATTTTCCAGATCCAAAATACCAACTAATTGCCCTTGATTGAGAATCGGTAAACACAGAACGCTCTTGGGCTGATGTTGGCTGAAATAGCCATCAATCACAGGTAAATCGGTTGCTAAATTATCGATCGCAACTACAGTTTGCGTGCGTTTAACATACTGAATCAGTTTGATGGGAACATGAGGATGATTTTCTAAGGGTTGCGAGCAAAGTTCTGTGGCTTTTGGAGTAGAAATGGCTCTAACGTACCAGGTTTCGTTTTGTGGTAAAATTAATATGCATTTGTCTCCCCCGGAGTTTTGCAAAATGATTTGGGTGAGTTGCTTGAGCAGTTCATCAAGAGCTTTACGACCTGCATTAAGATCACCTACAGCCGCTAAAATCTGATTTTTCCATGCTTGGATTTGAGCATCGCTTTCTGTTAACAATTGCCCCATTAAATCCCGGAATGCTTGCACAAAGGCACTGAAGGGAATATTCCGTTGAAATTGGTCGTATTTGCCTTTGATGAAATAACCCCGTTGTCTGACAATCGGTTTATGAACTTCGTTAACAACCGCTGTTTTTCCAATTCCAGAAAAACCAGCTACTAGCATCATTTCTGTTGCACCTAAGCTGACTCGCTCAAATGCTTGGAGTAGGATTTCTACTTCTGATTCTCGTCCATAGAGTTTATCGGGGATAATAAAGCTGTCGCAAATATCTCTCTTGCCAATTTCAAAAGATTCGATTTTACCAGTTTCTTCAAGTTGAGCCAAGCATTTTTCTAAATCATGCTTTAACCCCAAAGCACTTTGATATCTATCTTCGGCATTTTTTGCCATCAATTTACTAATAATCTCACCAATAACTTTGGGGATTTCGGATTTAATATGAGATACACAATCCGGAATTTTTGCAATGTGACAATGTACCAACTCCATTGCGTCATTTGATGGAAATGGTAATTCACCTGTAAGTAATTCGTAAAAACTGACACCCAGGGAATAAAAATCAGTCCGATAATCAATTCCTCGATTCATTCTTCCTGTTTGTTCAGGAGAAATATAAGTCAAAGTTCCTTCTAAAACATTGATATTTTTAAGTTGTTGAGTTTCTTTAGGTAGTAGAGATGCAATACTAAAGTCAATTAATTTAACTTGTTTTGTATCTGGATTAATTAAAATATTGGCTGGTTTGATATCTTTATGAATAATTCTCTGACGGTAGAGAATATCTAAGGTATCACACAAAGATATGGCAATTTGTAAAAATTCATCTAGAAACGTGACATTTTTGGCAAAATAATCCTTGAGGGAAATCCCCCCAAAGTCTTCCATCACCAATATATACCCATTTTGGTATGGTTCTAGGCTAATTGTTTGGATGATTCCAGGGCAATTGAGATTTTTGGCAATGGTATACTGGTTGCGAAATTGTACCAGTTCATGGAAACTGGGATAGGGGTTTTTCAGTAGTTTAATTGCCACTGGTTTTTGGTCAGTTTCTCGGAAACCTTGATAAACTAAGGTTCGAGAACCATGGTAAAGTTGTTCGCTAACTTGATATCCGGGAATACTGATTTGAGTGCTAATCATACTAAACCTGTATATAGTTGAACTTAGTATTCCCAAATACGCAAGTCAATTTACCAAAGGGTAAAAATTTTTATTTTCAAATAATTGGTATCAGTTTTTGCCACTCCTAGCTGCCACTCCTAAATCTTAGTCATAGAACACCGATTCAGTAATCCTGGAAGAACCTCTCCCCCAACCCCGGACCCACGAGGGGAGGGGAGAAAAACTTACCCGAACCTCGTAGGGAAGGGGGCTGGGGGGTGAGGTTTTTGATTACTGAATCGATGCTCTAGTTATAGGGTTAATTCTTAGTAAACCACCAACTTTTGGAAACGAAGGTAAAAATAAGGGTTACAGCCATCGTGAACAATGTTTGTAGTCATTTTCACACTATCTTCCTACTTTCTTTTAACGACTCAACGCCCTTAAGAACCGTTGCATGCTCCGGAAGATACTGGACTTTTTGGCTGAAGCAGCTTCTCCTAGTGTTTGCGGTTGTCCTTTGATCAAGATCGTATCCAATTCATCACCTGAAGGTTTTTGCGGTAATTCTGCTATCTTTTGATACTCGCCGCCAGTCTCTAGCCACACTTCCCAAAGTCCGGGATAGCAGCGGAATACTGCTGCTTCTTCAAATATAGGACGGAGGTAGTAGCAGGATTCAAGTGTACTAATGAAACGCTGGTAGGTTTGTCGCGCCGTATAACCAATGCCAACAGCTCCGGCTTCTTCCATGCGGGGATTTAAGATGACTAAAGGGCGATCGCCTATTTCTTCACACAGCTTTTCTAATGGCAACACTTCCATTGAAGTCGGGGCAATAAATAAGAAAATTTCATCCTCTGGCTGAATTTTTTGTTTTTTGCCAGTTTTGCCGCTGCCAATATCAGAAATCTTAAATGGTATATCTGCCCAATCGCGCTGGGCAAGGGCTGCACCACCAGCATCAGGAAAGAAAACCTTGAGCTTAGAACCGTATTTTTCAAATAGTGTTAGGAATTGCTGTGCCACAGGCATTGGTTTGAGTTCTGGGAATAGTAACTCAACTTGTAGCCGAGTATACCCCTCTGCGAGTGCAGATCGAGTAGCTTCCTGGGCTTGGGCGATCGCATGTTCTAGTGTTTTTGGAATTTCAGCCATCTCAAATAATTTTAGATTTTAGATTTTATCATAATTCGTAATTAGAAAGGGGTTTAAATACCCGTCTTAAAAATAATTACGAATTACGAATTACGAATTTTTATTTAATCGTTCCAAAACTTGCTTCAAAACCATTGCCACCCAATCCACATCTGCTTCAGTGGTATCGCGCCCTAGTGTCATCCGAATTGCTCCCAAGGCAGCTTTTTCTGAATACCCCATTGCTAACAGTATTGGGCTTGGATTAAGTTTACCACTATGACAGGCTGCTCCTGCACTAATGCCAATGCCAGCTAAATTTAACTGGCGCACTAGAGTTTTGCCAGTGATTTCACCATCGGCGTGTTCCAAGCAAAAACTTACGTGGTGAGGTAAGCGGTGTTCAGGTTCGCCTGTGGGAATTAAACCAGGAATGTTAGCTAATTGGGCAAACAGGCGATCGCGTAACTTAATTAACCTGGGTGTTTCTGTTGGCATTTCTTGCTTTACTAATTCTGCTGCTATGCCAAATCCAGCGATCGCAGGTACTGCTTGCGTACCAGAACGCAGTCGCCTTTCTTGTCCCCCACCACCCAGCAGCGGCACCAACTCTACACCCGGATGTACATACAGCGCCCCAGCACCTTGCGGTCCATAAAATTTGTGACTAGATATGCTCAGTAAATCTACGGGAAGCTTTTGCACATCTATGGGTAAGCGTCCTGCCACTTGCACAGCATCTGTGTGGAATAAAACATTGTGCGAACGAGCAATATTTCCTAGTTCCTCAATCGGTTGAATTGTACCAACTTCACTTTGACCGTAGATCGCGGACACCAATACAGTGTTATCTTGTAGCGCCACCTTTAAATCTGTTGGGCTAACTCTTCCTTTAGCATCCACTTGCAATTTCGTGACTTGCCAACCCCATAACTCCAGCAACTGTACTGGTTCGGCAACAGCTGAATGCTCTACGCTGGAAATAATTATATGTTGGGGTCTGGAGTACAAACGGGCAACTCCCATAATTGCCAGATTATTTGCCTCAGTACCTCCAGAAGTAAAGATGATAGATTCTGGAACGTCAGCGTTAATTAAACCAGCAACCTGTATTCTTGCTTGTTCCACAACCGTTGCTGCCCGTTGTCCCCACTCATGCAAACTAGTAGGATTGCCCCACTGCGTGGTAAGGACTGCTTGCATGAGGGCGATCGCTTCTGGACGAGTGGGAGTGGTAGCGCTGTAATCTAGATAGATTTGCATAAACTGAACCTTATTTACTGGACATCATTTGACATCGTTCAACAATTCCTGCTTCATCCAGCCGTGTCGGCACGTTACTGTCCACAGGCATCTAATTTCGGATAGTCCCTACCCTACTACTTATATGTTCTTCTGGTACTTCAGCTAAATTCTTAGATGCATGTAAATCTCTATCCTCTGTATGATTACATGCAGCGTTACTACAAACAAATATTCTATCTGACAGCTTTAAACCATCATTTTTTTGTTTGCAGATCCTGCATTGTTTTGAGGACGGATACCATCTATCTACAATATCAAGCTTCGTTCCGAAAACCGGAGCTTTATATTCTAGCTGACGACGGAACTCATAGAAGCCTAAATCGCTTACAGCTTTTGATAGCTTAGAATTTGCTATCATGCCCTTTACGTTTAAGTCTTCTATTCTTACATGTGCGTACTTTTTACATATTCTAGTTGTGGATTTATGTAAAAAGTCGAGACGCTTATTAGCTATTCTCTGGTGATGACGTGCTAACTTTTTAAAGTATTTTTTAGCATTATTAGATGTTGAAATGCCTTGAGTCCGATTACCAAATTGCTTATTGCGGTTGTGGTATTGGAATCTGCCAAGCTTGGTTTTCGCTTCTTTATATGGCTTAGGCGCTTCTAATGTTGTGCCATCAGAGATTGTAGCAAAAGTTTTTATTCCTAAATCAATGCCAACAGGTTCTACGACCTCATGCATTATTGGTGGGATTCGTTCTGCACCAACAGAAAACGACACATACCAGCCGTCAGCTTCCTTAGAAACAGTGAAAGTTTGACTTACATAACTCTCATATAGCTTTTCCTGTAAACGGAAAGTACCTAATGTTGGTAATTGAATCTTCTTACCAGTAGGTACTAAACTTAAACCATGACAGTTATATACTGCAAAGGTTTGCCCATCTTTTTTAGTTTTAAATGTGGGAGCAAGAGCGATACCTTTACGCCATCTGCTAAAAGCCTCTTGTAGATGTTGAAAAGCTGATTGATAGACAGTTGAACTTAATTTCAGAGTCCATTCAAACTCTGGACGCTTTTTGGTTATCTGAGTAAAACATTTTTTTATTTCCCTTATCCTTTTAGAATCTGATGCTTTAACATCTATTGACTGCCAAAAAAGGTCTAGCCCATAGTTGTAGACAAAACGAGAAAAGCCAGCATGTTGTGCCATTAAAGTTTCCTCAGCCTTATTTAATTTGAGCTTTCGCTTAATGGCAAACATCACACACCTCTCTACTTGCGCTAAGAGGAATTGTAATGCAATTTTGGTTATTTTTATGGGTAGATACAATTTAAATGTCACGATTTCTGAACAAGAGAGACAAATTTTAGATCGCTACTGTACGTTGTGGGATAGAACTCAGTCGGATGTGATTCGTGAGTTTATTAGTTCATTACAAAAAAATATTATGTTAAACAATGTCAAATAATGTTCAACAGATCAGTTACTAGGAGTTCACTCTCTAATAAGAACAGACCTGGCACGAGTCGTACTCCGCTTGAATACTTATAATATCGCTTAGGTAATAGCTAATGGCTAATCGCTAATCGCAAGCAACAATTAGCAATTAGCCAGTAGCA
>CAZZYE010000278.1:0-2740 GCA_964658145.1 uncultured Stigonema sp. | reverse complement strand
AATTAGCTTTTTCCCCTAGAATTATGGAGAAGCTAGACCAAACGCCTGAATGCGATCCGTCCCGACGAACACCACGCCGTGGGCGATCGCAGGGACGTTGTACTTGCCGCCCACGTTTAGTTGCTCAGGGGTGCTGTTCCACAGCTGAGAAAGGGTGGTGGCATCAAAGGCGTAAAGGATCGGGTGGGGCACATTATTGTCAGTCAGAGACTGCGAACGAGTGATGTTCGCCACCAGCACCCAGACAACCGCGTTACTAGAGCCGTTACTGGTTACGACCGGCGAACCTGGGGTGAGGAACGCTAAGCTGTTCTCCGTGGCGTCAACGGCTAGGTAGGCTGGCTGGTTAGGCGCAGTCACGATCCGCAACCTTGCGAAGGACGGCGGTACGGTCGTCATCGAGTCCACCGCCGCCTTACTAGAGCCGGAGACGAACAAATAGGGCGTCCCGTCAGCTGCTTGGAAGTAGGCTGGAGTCGATCGCCCTTTTGCATAATCTGAGCTACCGAAGGTGTCCGAGTACGGTCCAAACACGTTTAGGGGACCACGAGTTCCGAACTGCGGTTGGGGATCGGGCGGTAACAGCGAACCGTCTGTCGTTGAGTCAGTGCTGCAAGGCTGCCGCTGGTCCAATCTGCCTGGGAGGTTGTCCCGATCGACCAGGTAGAAGTTGCCCTGCTTGCCGCCAAAGGTAACTAAGTGCGGTGTACTCGTGGTTGAGGCATCCAACTCTGGTAGGATGACCGGTCCGCCTCCAGCCAAGTCAATGTCGTTTTCATCCATTGCACAGTAGTTGAACGGCGTGTATGTCCCGGTCAGCTGCAAGGTCGATTGCCCCGACCACACTAGCAACGACTGCCCCCAGACACCAGTGGAGTTAGCGGACCCCGTCGGGCTGTTTCCTGATGTCACATAGACCCGACCATCGTTATCTACGGCTGCTCCACCTGACGGCCACATCCCGCCGTTGGCAGTCGGCTCGGACGACGGCGCACCGGAAAAGGCGCTCTTCAGCACAGCGTTAAGCGTGTCGATAGTGACCATCCAGCCCGCGCCGCCGTCGTTATATGCGCCGAAGGGCACATAGAGCAGATTGCGATCTGGGCTGAGGTTCAACGCCCCGCGCTGAGACATCTCTAAGGTTCCTTGAAACTTGGCTGGACCGTTTTGATTAACAGGAGCAAGTACCGCGTCGTTGATGGCGATCGGCCACCCAGGCAGGATGTTGCCATTGGTTAAGTCGAGCGCAAAGACTTGCCAGCCTGCCGACGCATCAACTGAGGCGACGTACAGGCGGGGGGGTGAGGCGTTGAGGTCGATAATCGGTGTGCTCAACACCCCCAGGGGCAAGTCCCCATCGAACCCGGGAATGATCCTAGGCGTACCCAAGCTTTGACTCCACAGAATGGTGCCAGCGTCGATGGGATTGTCGCCACCTGTAGGTGACGCATTCACCGCATAGACAAAGCCGTTGTTGGTAGCCGCGAAAACCGCATTTACCGTCGAGTTGGCAAATTGTCCGCCCGACAGCAGCACGTTGTCAACGTAAAGCGGGGAGGCGTAAAGGTGCGGCGCATATGTGGTATCGCCGATCGTCACCGAGTCAAATTGGGGAGAGTTCCACAATGGTCCAAAGGAACCACTAGAGACGTTGTCTGGGGTCAAAACCGTTTCCGCTGCGTTCCATCCTAGGCGCTGAGGGTCGCCATGAAAAGTCAGCGTGTTCACGGCGGGAGAGCTAGTTTGAGAGAGACCAACTTTTAATGGTGTGGCAAGTAAGATAATTGTCAATGCCACTGCCACACTCAGTAGAATTCTTGAAGTTAATTTCTGCATGTTATCAAGTCTCAAAAAATACTTTATATATACTTCATAATATATACTTTTAAACTTTAATCAGTAGCAAATGTTCGCTGCTAATGGACCCATCACTACTGTAGTCAATCGTTTTCATAGCGGTACTCACCATAAAAGCTACCTAATTAAGCTAAAGGCTGCGTAATTATTTTATTATCAAAGGATTATGAAAAGATTAAGTTTAGGTTGTCAGTCGAGTTTGAGCGCGACTGTTTTGGGGCAACAGTTACAGGTTTAACAGCAGGGTAGGAAGTGGGCGTTACGGGAATGGATGAAGCGATCGCAGATAGATCCCACGATTGCACATACATCTAGATACCTGTATTTGCCTTTAAAGATAGTTTTGTTCCCTACTTGTACACCTATTTTTATACTTAAGCCAGGTCACGGGCAACGAATGTAGCGGATGTAAGGGACTTTATTACTTCTGACCAACGCAAGTTGACGTAGTGCATTAAAATTTTTGGCTGTTAAGAATCCTTAAAAATAGCTAGGTATGGGCTATAAGCAAAAGAGCGGTTACGTTTATATCCAGTAATTTCTTGTAAAAGTCCTATATTACAGAGATCTTTGACTAGTTTGTTTGCGTTAGCGTATGATAATTGAGTAATTTCTTCAGCAAATTCCACATTAAAAATTGGTCTGAAATAAAGCTTTTCAAGTAGAGCTATAGCGTTTCCTGCTTTACGATTGCCCATTCTGTCCATTACTATTTGAAGATGTTCCTCTTTTAAATTAACTATTTGACGGGCAACAGTAGATGCTTCCTGAGCTACCTCGTATACACCTTTGAGAAAAAATTTGAGCCAGCTTTCCCAATTCCCATGATCCCTGACAGATTGAAGTTGATCGTAATATTCGGCACGATGTTTTTTGAAGTAAT
>CAZZYE010000277.1:1770-8552 GCA_964658145.1 uncultured Stigonema sp. | reverse complement strand
CTCTGAAAAAACCTTAAAGCGTTTACGTCGTGTCGTCATTGAATACCACGATCATTTGCGATCTGGTACACTTGCTCTAATTAAGGAAAAACTAACAACAACCCACCAGATACGAACTCTCCCTTCAAATCTGTCTGGTTGTGGGCTTCTTTTTGCCGTGCGAAAGGTGTAATAACTGTTAACAGTAATGAAAGTTGCCTTCAACGCCCGACTTTTGACATCACCCACATTGAGGGGTTGGAACCGTTACACTATCAATCTTTTGGTAGAGTTGCCTCCATTAGGTGTAGAAATTTTTCTCTATTCGGATCGACCGTTACATGAAAGCCATCTGGCAAAATTACCAAAAGACAGTTACCAAGTTCGTATTGCTCCCCTCATGCGCTACTTATTCTGGGAGCAATATTGGTTGCCAAAACAGTGTGAAAAAGACAAAATAGATATCCTGCACTGTCCATTCAACTTTGGTCTTCCCTGGTCAAGTCCTTGTCCCCGTGTGCTGACGTTGCATGATGCAATTGATCGAGTCTATTACTCTCAATATAAAACAAGGAAGCAACAGTTTAATTTTACTGATATGCAGAGCAGAATGTATCATTGGGTTGCCAGAAATAGGGCGGAGCATATTATTACTGTTAGTCAGTACTCAAAAAGGGATATTGCCAAATATTTGCATATTCCAGAACAGAAGATTACAGTCATTTACGAAGCCGCTGACGCACTGTTCCATAAGCCCATAACTCAGGCAGAACGGCTACAGGTTCGCGGTAAATATAAGCTGAAGCATCCTTACATTTTCTATATTGGTGGGTGGGAAAAGCGCAAGAATATTCCATTCTTAGTTCATGCTTTTGCACAAGCAAATTTAAATGGAGTAGATTTGGTACTTGCAGGTGGCAAAGATGAGCAGTGTACTACACTGGTGCAGTTAGCGGAATCACTAGGAATTGCAGACCGTTTAAAGCTATTAGGTTGGGTGGATGATGCAGACCTTCCAGCAGTTTATGCAGAGGCAGTTTGTTTTGTGTATCCTAGCGAATACGAAGGATTTGGTTTACAACTGTGTGAAGCAATGGCGGTTGGTTGTCCAGTTTTGGCTGCGAAAGCTACTTGTTTGCCAGAAGTTTTAGGCGATGGCGGCGAGACTTTTAGATTGGACAATTCGAGTGAACTGGAAGAGCTATTAGTCCGGGTATGTACTAAGCCAATATTTAGAGAGGAGTTGAGCGATCGCGCTAAACAAAGAGCGAACTATTATTCCTGGTTCAATACTGCGATGGCTACGCAGAACATATATCTTAATCTGACAAAAATATAATTAAAGTATGGAATATTTGGCTGTTAAAAATCAGTTAAATCTTAGATAAACTTAGATATTAAATAAAAGACTAAGGATAAAAAGTTTAATTTTAATCTTAATTTCGTAAAACTTTATCGGAAATTAAGATAGTATAATGAGGTATTAAATTTTTCTAATAAATAACTTGTAAATCTTGTAAGAAAAATATGCTCCAAACCCTTCAAACCTGGCAAGAAATTCAAAATAGCCGTCAAAAACTTAAAGACAAAGGCTTGGACTTTACCGATCCAAAAATAACACGTTTTTGGCGTTTATTATTTAACCTGCGTTTTCGCTATAATTTGCTTCCTCCACAACCGGATATGACCAAAAGCTGGGATGTTCTTAAAACAACTGAAGTGATTGAATCAGTAGTTCGCAATAAGCAAGCTCCTATTCTTGATATGGGTTGTTTTAACTCAGAAATTCTTTATGTTCTTCATGCTTTGGGTTACAAAGCTCTACATGGATGCGATCTCAACCCCATCTGCCGCTGGATGCCCTTCTGGCATCGGATTCGCTACCGTGTAGCCGATTTGACTCAGACTCCCTATCCAACCCACTATTTTGCTGCTATTACTTCTTTGTCAGTAATTGAGCATGGAGTACCACTAGACAAACTGGTTAAAGAGGTTCATCGTATCCTACGCCCTGGGGGTCTGTTTATTTTTACGACAGACTATGACACGATTGGGCAAAAACACTTCATCTCCCCAGATTTCCAAGTGTTTGGGCAAAGTTGGACTATATTCAGTCAAACTAGCTTGCATAAGCTAATTCAGCAGTTTACAGATGTAGGTTTCCGGCTTCTAGAACCTGATAAAGTATTGAACACTCACATTGAGTGCCCCATTTCCTGGAATGGGCAGGACTATACCTTTGTGATGGTGGCTTTGAAGGCACCAGAGGCAGACGTATGAGAAGACGCAAATTACTGATGGTCAGTGGCAATGGTCCACCAATTATTTGTGGCATCGGCGATTACACGGCAAATTTGCAGCAAACTTTTCAGTACCTTCGTCCAGAGTGGGATTGGACTTGGCTGTGTCGGCGATCGCGTTGGTTCAATGCTCCGATTTCATCTGATCGAGGCTTGCGTATGATTCGTGCCTCCCATACCTGGAACCTTCTCGGCATAGAATTGACAACTGCTATTGTTCGCTTGGTAAAACCGGATTTAATTCATATCCAAGACCAAATTCATTCCTATTTCGAGACTGACGCTGCTGTGCAGATTGCGAAGGCTGCCAAATGTCCAGTAGTGGTTACGTTGCATGAATTTCATCATGAATTGCCTAGTGTGCGGCACACTGTCCAACTGGTGAAAGCAGCTGATGCAGTTATTAGCAATGATGCGCGCACAAGTAAACGCTGCCAAGAATACACTGGACGGGTTCCTGATTTACAAGGATGGAGTCCTGCTAACGTTTTGCCTTTAAGATCAGAACAAGTTATCAAGCCGATCTCAGGTTTACTTACCACCTTTGGGTTGATTTCTAGAATTAAGCAGCTGCCTATAGTCTTTGAAACATTACAACACTTGCGCCAGCAGGGTTTAGACCTACATTGGCGGATTATTGGACCATTTAATCCGGCAACCGATCTCTATCATTCTGAACTGGCACAGCGCTTTAACGTACCGTGGGTGGAGTTTACAGGGGGGTTCCACGACATACATGACAGAAGATTGCGGACTTTTCTTGCAGAATCAGACGCCATGATTTTACCTTTCGCAGACGGTGCATCTCCCAGGCGTACTTCATTGCAGACTGCTTGGGCTTTCGGTCTGCCTGTTATTACTACTCCGCCACCTGTGAAAGAACCAGATATCCAAGACGGCATGAATTGCCTGCTAGTGGAGGAATCAACTCCGCAATCATGGGGTACAGCGATTGAACGTGTACTTCAGGATCGCAAACTAAGAGAGCAACTGTGCGCTGGAAGTCATGCAATGGCTGAACGTTTCAGTTGGGAACGATTGGTACACCTACACCTTGAAATCTTTAACAAGTTACTGGATGAAAAAGTATAATTTGATGCAAAAATTTGTTGGTAAATGGCACGCCGCTAATTCTTTTCTGCAATTTTTATACTATTTTCACAACTGGTCAGATGTCTGGTCTTCGTATCGTTCGGGCAAAACCCTACCGCCACTAACATTGCGCAAGGATCGAGAGTTTTGGCAGATTGTCAAACGAGTAGTTTTTGAATATCACGATTGTTTTCGTTCTGGATGTAAGGAGCGGGTTATCAAGGTTCTGACAGAGCAGGGATTTACTCAAATAAAAACTGCACTATTGTCGCCTCTTGATGGTCTTGGGGTTATCCAGGCAAGTCGGTAATAATTCAAAATGCATCGAACCAAACGCTCAGTAGGAAACTATGTCACAGGACTTCTGCTACAGGTCATGTCACTGGGCATAGGTTTAGTCAGCACACCTCTGCTACTACATTGGTTGGGTGACGATCGCTATGGAGCTTTTCGCACTGCTAGTGACTGGGCTAGTTATATTGGACTACTGGAACTGGGAATCGGTGGCTCATTAATGGCTGTGCTAGCGAAAGCCGTTGGCAGTGGTGATCGCCAACAAGTCCGTCTCACACTGGCAACAGGAATCAGAGCCTACTTACAAATTATGGCAGTCATGGCGCTGGCGGGAGTTGGGCTGGGCTTGTTCATTACTCATTTAGTGCCAGTTAAAGGAGTGTTAGTAGGTGAACTCCAGAGGGGTTACTGGTTGGGATTTCTGGGCATCTTGTTACTACCATTTACCCCTTTTCGCTTTCTCAGTGATGCCAGCCAACGCAGCTATATGACCAACGCCTTCGCGGTGTTTCAAAGCCTGATCATCACCAGTATGGCACTACTGCTGTCATGGTCTGGATTTGGTATTCCCGGACAGTACTTGGCTATCCTATTGGGCAACATTTCTTTTCAATTCTTAATCAGCTGGGATGGGCTGCGTCGCTTTCCAGATGTGTTTCCAGCTATTGGCGATCGCCAATCCCAGATCCCGATTGAAAAACGACTCTGGCAACTGAACGGGCCCACATTGGCTCTCAATCTTTCAGGTCAGCTAGGCTTATTTACCGATAACATTATCATTTCTTACAGTCTTGGTCCAGCAATAGTCGTACCGTTTTTTGTCACCCAACGTCTAGCTGTACTGGCACAATCACAAGTACAAAGCATCGGTAATGCTACTTGGGCTGCTCTCGCTGAACTTCATACTCAAGGAGAACGAGAGAAGTTCAATGCCCGTCTGATTGAACTGACGCGGCTGGTAGCAGTGATGGCACTAGGCTTGATGGTAGCGATCGCCCCCTATAACCCTTACTTTATCAAATTATGGGTGGGACAAGACCGCTTTGGCGGCGATGGAGTCAGTCTGCTAGCTGCCAGCAATGGATTTCTGTTAGGGTTGTTATCCCTTTGGGGTTGGTGTTTCAGTGGTACTGGAAATGTAGCCAAGGTAATACCGCCTGCTCTCCTAGGAACAGCAATAAATTTGGTTACCAGTATTGTCTGCACTCGCTTATTTGGTATAATAGGACCACTGCTGGGTACGTTTGTGGGATTTGTCACTGTCAGCTTGTGGTGGTTGCCCTTCTTACTTAGACAAGTTTTCGGCACATCTTTGAGACAACTTTTCCTAGCTGTAGCTAAGCCGCTTGCACTAGGCATCCCATATGCTGTCGCAGTTTGGTGGTTTGCCAAAAGCCACACTCCTTGGGGATGGTTCGGCTTAGCCACAGAAATGGGGCTGACTTCACTCATCTACCTTGTCATAGCTTGGCTGCTAGTGTTCAACACATCTGAGCGTTATCAGTGGAGCAATCGGCTACGGATGTTGTTACCGAAAACTAATACTTCGCCCAAAATTTGACGTAAGTAGGTGGACAAAAATATTTACCGTCCTACTTAGCGGATTTCAACCGCATGAAGAGTGTAGGGTGCGTTAGACGGAACGTCGTAACGCACCACAACAGGCGCTTGTCGGTGCCGTACTCTCCCGGAAGATCGCACCCTACGGAATAGACATCTCCGAAAAACAATGTATGAACGCGCGACATTCTACAAGGGTTGTAGACAACGCATAATTAATTTTTGGAGATGTCTAATGGATAATTTATTTTTTGGTATTCCCTAATAACTCGTCTACCCACTGCTGATCTGACTTAGATAACGCAGGTGGAGGAACAGGTTGACGGTAATCGAGCCGAACATCGTAACTGCCAAAATCGTACACATGTGCGCTCGCATCTTGCAGATTAACCGTTAATTCCTCATCCTCTGGCTGAAGCGGCAGCGGAAAATCAGGAATCGCTTCTCGCAAACTAAACCCGTATAAATCTGCCACAGGACGACTGAATGCACGACTGACTACAATTCGGTAATCCATTTTCTCGGCTTTCCCCATCATTGGCATCGGCAAATTGCCTCGCAACAAATCAATTTCAACTAAGTGTGACAAACTTGCCAACACTCGTTGTCGCTTGTTTTCATAAGCTGTTCTGCCTTTACCTTTGCGTTTATTCTTAGCTGACAATATCTCAATTATCGTCACAACTGTATTAGTTCCAACTTCTCGAACTTCTAAATAACGCTCTCTAACTTCAGTAGGCATCGGCAGGCGGACTTGGATTGGGCTTTGAACAGCAACACCAGAGGATTCTCGATCTGGTTCAGTTGACTGACTTTCAGGCGACGATAGTATCAATGCATCCGGAATGCCAAGGAGTAATTCTTCTCCCTCATCAGTATATGTGCGCGTTTCCACCGCAATGTAGTACTTCGGGCGCAAACTAGGAACGAGAGCATTTGAAAGTTCTACAATCAGACGGTTATGAAACTCTGACCAAAAGAGAGATTGCTCTAGATAGGGGTTCATTCCTGGGAACGGCGATGGCATTAGTCACTTACTCGCACAGGCAACGCCTTCATTTTACCCTACGCTTCAATTAAGATTGCCATCTCTCAAGTAATCGCCAAGATTGCACATGCGATCGCCCCAGAAGTGCCAACCCCTTGATTTCATAGCATTGCACAATTATGTAATGATTTTATCATTAAATCTCAGTTAGCAACGGTGATGGTAACAGATGTAGCGGATGCGCTATGCTCGTCGTCCCACAGTAAAATTATCCGTTACATCTATAATGATTTTATAATTAAATCTCAGTTAGCAACGATGATGGTAATAGATCTAGCGGATGCACGATCGCATCGTCCTACAGTTAAATTATCCGTTACATCCGTTATGTCATCCGTTGCTCGTTATTTCACTGAAATCAAACAGCGGTAAATCGTCAGCGCCAATCAAAATTTCATGCAAAGACTGGCAACGGATGGTAACAGATGTAGCGGATGCATGATCTCATCGTCCCACAGTTAAATTATCCGTTACATCCGTTATGTCATCCGTTGCTCGTTATTTCACTG
>CAZZYE010000277.1:0-1670 GCA_964658145.1 uncultured Stigonema sp. | reverse complement strand
ACAGTTAAATTATCCGTTACATCCGTTATGTCATCCGTTGCTCGTTATTTCACTGAAATCAAACAGGGGCAAATCGTAAGCGCCAGCGAAAATTTCAGTAAAACCACGGGTGGACAGAGAGAAGAAGTAGCATTAAGTTTGTAAGTACGCATTGCCGAAACATCAATCACTACACAAGTGTACAACTCCATCTCCTTTTGAGTATTAGCTGCGCTAGAAGTAAAAAAAAAATGGGTAATCGAGTCAACTACTACAAAGACTTAACCGCCGACTATTCAAAACCTGGATTGGTTTCCAATGAGTTACAGAAAAAACTCATCCAAGAAGCCGAAAAAATTATCGAGATGAAAGAGGCTTTTCTGCCAGAGATTGGGCCTAATTATCCCCTGGAGCAAATTAAAAAAGAGAATAAGGAATGGTGGCCTACTCACTGTGAAGCTTTGAGACAAGGACGCGGTGATATCTTAACCGAAGAATATCGCTCTGAACTCGTTTATTTATGCCAGGATGGTCCCTATTATGGCTTAGAAAAACAAAAAGTTCGGGAGAAACACTGGTGGGCATTGATTGCCCAACCTGGAGTCACTATGTGCTGGCCAATTGTCATGTTTCATGGTGAATTTACTTACTTTGAATGGAAATGCCTAGACGACGAGACAAACGAAACCCTTGCCAAGGGAAATGTCACCTGGGTGCGACGAGGGCATCGAGGCGGCTGCTACCTTAAAACCGAGCAACTAACCTTCTACCGCGATGTTTTTGCACCTGATGAACTCTTGAAGCTAATTACTACCTAATCAATCGAAAAAAAAGTACAACACGTTGGCGTGAAAGTATGACAACTAAGAGAAAAGGCAAAATCGGTGTACTTATTGAAGAACATTTCGATCAAACAGAATATCGGAAATTCAATGAGTATTTTCCTAACGAAGGTTATGAAGTTGAATATATTTCTCATTTATGGGGAAATACTCAACTGAAATTTGGCTCAAATCCTGATAATGATGAAGTAGAAGAACACGTAATCGTTACCACAGAAGTTAATGACGTTAACCCATGTGATTACAAAGGTATTATCGCGATCGGTGCTTACGCGATGGATCGCCTGAGATATCAGGTTTCTGTTAAAAAAGGTCAGAAGAATCAAGCTCCGGCTGTGGTATTCCTCAGAAAAGCGATGCAGGCAGATGGTGTGAAAGTTGGAACAATCTGTCATGGATTGTGGCTTTTCTGTGCTGATTCAGATTTAATCAAAGGTCGTAAAGTGACTTGCGCTCACAACATCATCTGCGATGTTGAGAATGCTGGTGGTGAAGTTGTCTATGAAAATGACGGAACTGCTGAATTAGTTATAGATGGCGATTTGATCACAGGAAAGCATCCAGGCTCTGTAGATAAATTCATGGAAGCTTTTGTGGCAGAGATTGAGAAGCAGAAGCAAATGCAGAAAGTAGGTTCTGCAAGTTAATTACTTAACCCACATGGTTCAGATAAGATAACAACCCAAAAATCGCGGGTATAGACCGACGCGGAGAGGTTCACCATCTCGACCTATTAACCTTAACCTGGCAAAGTTGATGTGGTGGACTACTAGTCTCTCCGGTACCGCAATTAGTAAAAGGTCGTCCTGTAACTTGTCACAATAATTTACACGGCGATGTTGTGAATAT
>CAZZYE010000276.1:0-8556 GCA_964658145.1 uncultured Stigonema sp. | reverse complement strand
CCCTGTTAAGAGTTCCCTGTTCCCTTTTTTTTGTGAATAAAATGATGAAAATTGGTTCCCAAACCCATAAGGAATTATTCTGCCGCAGCTATATAGAAAGCCACCAGCAGATTGAGCCATCTCAGCTCATGTGGCCTAAACTTGATGGTTCAGAGTTATCGCGTCTACAGCAAATTCCCTTTTGGGAAGAAGCCCTGAACACTGAGCTGGAAGCAGGAGCAAAGATTGAAACCTACCTCCCAATGATTAGCGATCCACTAGTGCGAGAAGCAGTCGCCCTCATGGGAGAGGAAGAAGCCGCTCATGGTCGGTTATTCAAGTATATGATTCAACACTATGGCATTGAGATCTCCGGGCGTCCTACTGTTGAGCTACCGACAAACATTGAGCAAGCATTCATTGATTTTGGTTACGGTGAGTGTCTGGATGCTTTCTTAGGATTTGGGCTGTTTAAAATCGCTCGCCAATCTGGTTTCCTACCAGAACCAATGTTCAACATATTTGACCGCCTACTGCAAGACGAAACACGTCACATTGTGTTCTTCGTGAACTGGGTAGCCTATCTTCAGGCAAGTAGAGGTCGGGAAGCCAAATTATTTAGAGCCACGCATTCACTCTGGCATTACGGCAAAGCTGTTCAACGAATGATGGGTGTGGTAGGTCGTAGTGCCGAACAAAGTGGTAATTCCTTTTCAGCTACCGAAGCCAGCGTCTTCCTAGATGGCTTTAGCGTGGAGAAGCTGATTTCAACTTGTTTGCAAGAAAATTCACGACGCATGAGCGTTTTTGATCAAAGGCTTCTCCAGCCTCAACTCCTACCATCGCTTGCGCAAGTAGCACTATCCGTTATCAAACTTTTACCCAAACGCCACCCCCAAACGACAGAGAAGAACCTCTCAAAAGCAGAAAATTCTTAGGGAACGCATGAACCAAGTTTTACTGGGGCGTAACCTGATTATTGTCGCGGCTATCTTTACGATAGTTGTGCCTATTGGTGTGGATGGTTTCCTACTCGCGAAGGCGCACATGGGGAATCCACTGTGGTTGCCGCACGCGAAACTGCACTGCGCTATGTCCTTTTTTGCGGCTATCAGCCTTGGGGTGAGTGCGTTAGCTGTGCTGTTGACTCGCCCCGCAACGGACCGCGCTAGCGCCGCGATCGCCACCTTTCTCTCAACTGCTTTCTGGGCGGGGCTAGTTCTTGCAGGTGCATGGCCGGGTACTTCGTATGGTTTGCTCGACGACCCCAATTTCACCTTGCTTTCATTGGTTCGTGTGGAAGCCCCGTATCTTCAGATCGAGGATGAAACACGTTAGCAGTTGTGAGCATCATCCTTGGCTGGGTTGGGTTCGCACTGATCTTTAAAGCAGAGGGCGACATAGGAGATTCTATCAAATCTTAAAAACTTATCGTGTCCCTACCGTGTATTGCATCCAATCGACTATACACAGGTTCATGAATGCTGTGGTGTCCATTTTTCCCACAAAGGACGCACATCCTCTGGCTGTCCCTCATAGTTGAGCATTTGGTCTGAAATTAAGACCCAGGGTTGGGCACTGTGCGTCCAGAGGTTACCTACAGGGTGTAACCAACTTGTATCATCTAACGTTCCCGCTTTGACGTTAATTGTTTCAGGGTTGTATGTTCGCTCATGGAACAATCGCGTTCCGCAGTTGTCGCAGAACAAGCACGTCACCTCACGTCCACTATCAGCTTTACGAGTCCAAGCTTTTGGTTTTCCTTGGACAATGACAACAGCGTCTCGCGGCACAGTGAGAGACATGCCAAAGGCACTCGATGATTGTTTCTGGCACTCTTTGCAATGGCACAGGTAGAGGGTTAACGGTTCGGCACGAATTTCATAACGAATCTGTCCACATTGACAGCCTCCCGTGTAGGTCGCGCTCACAGCTTTTTGCTCCTTTGCAGTTTGGGGAAGGCTGATTGTAGCGAATTTGACTGGATAAAACGACATGAAAATCTGATTTTACACCAAAATAATTATATTTTGCAGATGTCTAATGCACTACCATCCCCAACATCACTTCCAACCGTCCTGAGTAGCTGTACCCCAAGCGTCACCATTCTGGTTGCCATAAACAAAGACAAAGCCAACCACAAAATATGGTTACTGTGAAACTGCCATGCAGCAAAAGCCGTAGGCGCAAATCCCACCGTACTGGCGACTAAGCTAACATTGCGGAGGGTATGCCCTTCTGCCAAACCCAAGAAGTACCCTTCCAGCATCCAAGCAATTGAACCACATACCAAGACGGGTAGTAACCAGGGAACAAAAATATCAATGTTCTCGGTGATTTCAGTGTGGTTAGTTAACAACCCAAAAACAGTCTGAGGAAATAGCACAGATACTCCGGCGAAAGAGAGTCCCACCAGCAGACTGGTTCCCACGGCAATCCCAACTAGGGGTACTAAGCGATCCGTTGCTCCTTTCCCTTTCAAGTTTCCGACCAGAGTTTCTGTGCCGAATCCTAGTCCTTCAATAAAGTAGGCGGTCAAAGTGTATATTTGTAAGAGCAAGGCATTTTCAGCATAGATAATCGTCCCCATCCTTGTACTTTGGTAGTCAAATATGACGAAGGTAAAGAGAATAACGAAATAGCTGACAAAGATGTTTCCATTCAGGGTAAAGGTGGATTTCAAGGCTGAGGTGACCCAAATTTGTCCAGCTACAGATCGTACCTCTTGCCACTGGATTTGTTTGCAGAAAAAAATCAATCCTACCAACAACGTCAGATACTGGCTAATAGCCAGGGACAGTCCAGATCCCGTACTTTCAAGAGACCAGTGGACAATCAAGAGGTAGTCGAGTACAATATTTGCAGCATTGCCAACTCCGGACAACAGCACAACCAAGCCATTTTGTTCCCGTCCCAGAAACCAACCAATCAGGACATAGTTGAGCAAAACGGCAGGCGCTGCCCAAATCTGGGCATTGAAATAGGCAATAGCTGAAGCGAGAACCTCTGGGGTGGTACTGAACAGAGCAAACCCCAGATATCGCAAAGGGTACTGCAACAGCACGATGGCAACACCCAGCACCAGAGCAATTATGCCATTACGGAGTACCACCAACAGCACAGCCTCTCGGTCATCTCGTCCTACAGCTTGAGCTGTTACCCCAGTGGTGCCCATTCGTAAAAAGATTAAAACTAGGTAGACGTTGTTAATCAGGTTTCCAGCTAGGGCGACCCCAGCTAAGTGGTGAATTTCTGACAGATGACCTAAGAAGATCATACTGAGCGTACTCGCTAGTGGCACCATGATATTGGAGAGGACATTGGCGATCGCCAGTCGGAAGAAGCGAGGGAGGAGACTATACTGGCTTGCGAGTGTCTCATCCATAGATTGACTCAAGTTGTTAGTTGCCAAAATCCCTACTCAAAGAAAGTCTAGGAAATGATATCTTCAGGCATAAAAGTAACAGTTGTATGGAGCAATTTTTCACCTGTTAGAGGACACTCCCATACCTCTGCAAAAGATGAAACTTTTGTTTTTTTCTGTTGGATATTAGTTAGCTTTTTATTGGTAAAAAAAGCTGTTCTGTCATCAGAGAGACATGAAAAATACTATTCCAAAACATCAAACCATACCTCCTTATACTTATGTGTAATTTCTTCTCCCTCTTCTATATCTCGGAGGGCTATTAACTCTATGACTTGTTCATCAAATTTACGTACACAAACAGTATTGGGATTTTCCGAATGGTTACAAAGCGTACACAATCCTAACGGAAGTACACCATCTGTTTCTGTTTTCCAGAAAAAGTAATAGTTATACAAAATTGTTTGATCGATTAATTTAATTTGTTCTTGCGGAAAAAAGATTACTGGTGCTTTTTCAATTAACTCTCCTTTAAGAAAGTGTTTTTTTGCGAACACACCTCGACCTTTATTTTCTGTAGTTCCAAAAGTTAGCATAACAACTACCTAATTTAATAGACTTAAATAATAATTAGATCGCTACTTGGTATAATACTTAGCCAAAACTTCCATCATTTTTGTGAACAGAATGCCAGAAAGATACAAGATAGCGCTAACTTTAATTAATTTGGCAACGCCCGAAGAAGTTGTTCACGTCGAGTCAAAGAATTAGAAGGTATTCCACTAATAATGCCTCGACATTTAGCTGCTCCACACTGACATTGAAATTCCAACATTTTTTCATCTGAGAAGGTAGTATAATCAATAGTCAATTCTTCACCTACCATAATGTCTCGTATTGCGACCCAATCAAGTCCTCGAAAAGCCATGTTGGGATTACAAGAATGGTTAGTTGGGGACCATTCTGCTGGATCTGTACTCCATAAAATAAAGACCTCTTCGCTGATTGGGACGGCATAACGCTGAAAGAGTTCTCTTTCTCTTTCATCCCAGTGAGCCTGAACATAGGAATTAGTAGCAATCCTGATCGCTCTTTCTTCAAATTGTCGTACAACTTCGCCAATTCTCAAATCTTTAACTGCATAGATTCCATAGTCAGAGTTTGTACCTCTTCGCACTTGATACTTTTTCTGTCGGCATTGATATCGGGCAATTCCTTCAGAGATAATATACTTAAGAAATTCGGCTTGAGAGGCATTGCTAAACTTCAAAATAGTATCAACTAATCCTTCTGATTCTACCACTGTAAAAACAGTAGGAACAAAGTCAATCTCTAGAAATAAAATTTTTTTTTCCTGGGTTACTCTAAAATCAAGACGAGCATAACCAGATCCATTGAATTCAAAAAAAATATTTTTCGCAGCATCTCTTAAACATTGATCGATCTGAACATCCGAGCAGGAAGTGTAGCGCTCCGAATGAGGTTTTGCCTTCAGATCATTGGACTCACTTCGAGAAGAGAGACGTTCAAGAGATTTATAGACTACTGGCGATCGCACATTATTTGGATTTGCTGTTATAAGAACTGTGAACTCACACCCTTCGACATATTCCTCAATTAAAACCCGATCGTAATTGGCGATCGCATCAGCAGCTTTTTCCAGAAGTTCTTCTTTTGTCGTTAGACCCAAATGATGATCAATTCCCAGATTGTCACCAGCTAATGGCTTGACACACAAAGGAAACTCTAAATCACGATAGGCATTCTTCACATCATCTAAGTTTTCAGCAAGCGCATATGCTGGTGTATCAACTCCTGCTGCAAAAGCAGCCCATTTCATAACCTCTCTGGAAGGAGTATATAATGATGATGTGGCACCTGTATAAGGTAGGTTAAGCTGCTCTAGAGCAACAATGACATCGATTGAGGGAACATCCCAATCTAAATATCCATTACAGAGATTTACAAAAATGTCATAACCATGTTTCTTTAACTCTTTTAACTGACGATAAGTAGTAGCTTTGTTAAGAAAGATATGATCTACCCGATCTTCTGGTAGAAGGGGGGATAGATTTCGAGGCGGAGCGTAATCTTTGTAGTCTAATGTCGATTGAGAATAGTCAGGTTGCAGAACGCACACTTTCATATCAATTCTGGGATGTGACGCCATTTGACGGGTGCTTGGGGTAGATTCACGAGGTGATCGCTATTGGCAGTTTGCACAAATAACACTTTACCAGATATCACCACAGGTTTTGCAACGAAGTGTGACAACTGCCAATGCGACAAGCTTTAATAGTGGGAGCAGTTCAAGTTAGACTCAACTAGCAATCCTAGTAGTTCGCCTAAGATGGTATCGTTTTGGAAGATGAGGCATCGAGAGCAGCGTCACCGGCTCAAATTTTATACATTTTTCGAGGCAAGATGATGATGAAACTGTTTTATGCTCCTGGTACTTGTGCCTTAGCTCCCCATATTGTTCTCGAATGGGTTGGAGAACCATATGACTTGGAAAAAGTACAGCCGAGAAGTCCTGAATACTTGAAAATTAATCCTCTAGGACAAGTCCCTGCGATGATTGATGGTTCTAGCGGTGTGATGAATCAAGCCGATGCCATTCTTAAATACCTGGCAAATAAATATCCTGATGCCCATTTGGGGGACGATGGCACGTTGCAAGATGCCTATGAACTCGATCGCTGGTTAGCTTTTTTTACAGGAGATGTTCATCCATCCTTCTTTCCATACTTTGCTCCAAATCGCTATTGGGCAGATAACAATGAGAGTGCGCTCAAGTCTATCAAGGAATCCTCCTACAAGCTCGTCGATCGTGTATTCAAGCATTTAGACGAGCATCTTGACGGCAAAAATTATATTATTGGAAACCGCCGCACGATCGCCGACCCTTATGCCTTCGCCATGATTCGTTGGGGAAACAATCTTCCAAAACCATTATCTGAGTATCCCAACATCTATCGCTTCTACCAACAATTGCGTGAAGACGAAGGTGTGAAGTGGGCGATGGAACAACAAGGGATCAATAAATAGAACTAGAGTTGTAGACAGTGTCGTTACAGTGTGGCGATCGCAAACACAACTGTGGCGATCGCTATCAGCCGATCTATTCAACAGGTATGCAGACAGTGGCGGTAAAATTTTGATATTACCACCGTTTTTCCCAATCAGTGCATGACCATTAACATCCCAATTGACGAAGCTTTAATCCAAGAAGCCAAAGCTGTTGCAAATCAACAAACTGAACGTGATGTCGTCGAAGAAGCATTGCGTGAGTATGTACAACGTCGTAAGCAACGAATGATACTTGATTTGTTTGGGACAATTGACTACGACGCGGATTACAATTACAAACAGCAGCGACAACAGTCATGAGAGTTGTTGTAGACACTTCTATTTGGTCGTTAGCACTGCGACGAAATTCTTTAGCACTCCTTAATTATGCCCAAATCAATTGGGTGTACTGAAATGCGAGAGGTAGCGTCAAAATTTATTCGGGCAATTCTCAAAGCCGACTTCCTTAATCCAAAATCGTTTGACTACCAGTCGCACTCAATCATGAGCATAGATGAGGTGAGAAACAATTGGTGGTGTATCCCCAATATGGAAAGCACGGGCACGTTCCTGAACTGCCCGATCGGCGAAGGTAACGCGCTCATGCTGGCGTAAGTGTTCTGCCCAAGATTCGACAACGAAAGTTTCGACGTAGCGACTTGGGTCAGAGGTGTCGGAGAATAACCCCCAGCGGATCGCGCCGTCACGCCTACGAATACGGCTGACATCATGCATGACCCGTGCAAAGTCGTGCGATCGCGCTCTTTCAATGCGGTACTCAACCGTAATCAATACAGGTCCATCATCTGGACGCAAATCCGTCACTACAGTTGGCTCAGCCCAGTGTAACGATGGTGACAAATCTAAGTTTTCACCTTCTGCCAACCGATAACGGACCCCAGCTATTACCCCGACGATCAGCCCGATCGCCGCCCCTAAAAGTGCTATCGAGTTCCCTAAATGCTCAGCGATTAAACCCCACAAAGCGCTTCCGGCTGCAGTGCCTCCCTGGAATACCAATTGATACACAGCAAGCGCACGCGCGTGTACCCAAGCCGGTGTCGTTACCTGTGCTGCCACATTTAAGCTGGACATAATCGCCATCCAAGCAAATCCACCTGCAACTAGGGCAATGCATACTAAACCGAGATTTTGTATATATGCCAGTGACAGTGTAGCGATCGCAAACACAACTGTGGCGATCGCTACCAGCCGATCTACTGAAATTGAGTCGCGAATTTTGGGCAAAAACCCGGCTCCGATCACCGCTCCCAAGCCCAGACACCCCAGTAGCAAACCGTACCCGGCTGACTCAAGTTTGAGTTGCTGCCGCGCTACCAGTGGCAGCAACGCCCACAACGCACTACCGCAGCTGATAAAGACTCCAACCCGCACCAGCACTGCATCCAACGCAGGCGCATAGTGGACATAGCGCATTCCCGCTCGCAACGCTCCCATGAGTCGCTCAGTTGGTATAGCACTTTGTTGTGGCACACGACGCCACTGATAGAGAACGAGCATCACGCCAACGAACGAAACAGCATTGAGCAAAAACACCACTGCAGGTCCCGCCGCCGAGACAACGAAACCGCCGAGGGCAGGTCCGATCGCGCGGGCAATATTGAATCCAACACTGTTCAACGCCACACCTGCTGGCAGTTCAGAGCGAGATACCAGTTCCGGTGTTATCGATTGCCATGCTGGAGCGTTCATTGCCGATCCCAAGCCTAAGGCAAAAGTAAGGGATAGCAATATCCAAGGTGTGGTTGCTCCAACAAACGTTAGCACCCCAAGCGCTGCCGCCGCAACTAGCATCCAACCTTGCCAGAACAGAAGTAAGCGGCGACGGTCAACGATATCGGCAAGCGCTCCGGCAGGAAGTCCGACGAGAAAAACTGGTAAACTGGTTGCTGTTTGCATCAGCGCCACCATCAGCGGCGACGGTGTGAGTGAGGTCATCAGCCACACTCCCCCAACGTTCTGCATCCATGTGCCAATATTTGACGCTACAGATGCGATCCACAATGCCCGAAATAGCGGTTGCCGCAGTGGACTCCATGCTGTTGTTTTCATCTACCTTTAGGTTGAGAAAGTGATAATTACCGGAAAATTTTTTACAAAAGAAGGGAACAGGGAACAGGGAA
>CAZZYE010000275.1:0-8564 GCA_964658145.1 uncultured Stigonema sp. | reverse complement strand
CGGGTTGGGTTCGGGGAGAGGTAGGCACAAGGGCAGCAGATCCCTGTACCTCTAATTGTTGTGCTTCTTCCACTTTCAGGGGTAATACCTCGGCTGGCACTGCTGGAGTGCTAGCTATTACTCTCAGCGGTTGACTTTCTGGTTGAGTATCACCTTTTTGTGAGAAATTGACAACAGAAGCGTTTTGCAGTTGTGGATTTATATCCACTTTGAAGTACTGACACACCATGCTCACAACCCCGCACAGGACTCCTACAAATACAATCACTCCATAACCTTGTAGAGTTCCACCCGGCCAAGTCGATACAGCAAAACCTGCTAAAGGTATACAGAGCAAATTTGTCAAACTGGCTATACTGTTGCGAAGTCCAAAATACCGCCCTCGCAGCCGCCGAGGGACTATTATTGCCAGCCAGCTCATCCATGATGCGTATCCTAGTGCGTTCAATAGATTGCTTGACAAGAGAATTATCAGTGTCAATACCAGCAACTGGTGATTATTAACCAGTCCCAACGATGCGCCTGCAATACCAATGGCTAGAATCACCCAAACTATTCGAGAAATGCCGTATGTCCAAAAAGAATACCAGAAGCGACTAGTCGAGCGATCTGACAAAACAGCACCAAGGGGCTGAATTAGATTTACCAGCATTGGGATAGAAGACAGTATCCCAAAAACTGCTGGACTTGCCCCGATCTCTACTAGGAAATTACTCATTAAAATCCCGACAGTAGTAATCGAGAAAACTGTCGTGAAGAAAGCATCCACGGTTGATGCTTTTAGGCTGGTGCGAATAGCATCCTTAGAGAATCGAAGGCTGGATTTTGAAGTAGGAAGTACTGTTTCCGAAGCAGTAGTTTCGGATGTGTCAGGAGCCAGAGGAGCAGCCGTTCCAAGCTCGACAGAATTCATGGCTTATTTCTAAAGGTTAAGTGTGCTAGTATAAGTCCAGTGGCTGAGGAATTTAGGTACCCTCAAGCTGTGGTGGGGATTATTAGTTATTCTAACTTGCATTTCTTAACAAAAGTTTAACTTGAGAAAATATTACTCTTCAGTTATAGAGGGTGTAAGTTGGGTGAAAAAGCATTTCATCCAATTGTGAATAGAACACGCATATTTAAATTTTTGGGACTGGTAGGAGCGATCGCCATCTGCATCATTGGTTATCAAAACCTACTCTTGCCCACCGCCTTCACGAACCCAACCCCAGTCACCATCAAACTCAGTGGTTGGGGATCTAGTCCTGCGGAACAACAACTTTTGCAACAGGTACTCAAAGATTTTGAAGTACAGCATCGAGGGATAAAAGTCAAGTATGAGGTCATAGCCGACCAATACATGGATGTCATTAAGACCCGCTTGATTGGGGAAGCTGCTCCCGATGTCTTCTATTTGGATGCACTGGAAGCGCCTTTCCTCATAAGTCAGAATGTCTTGGAACCACTGGATGCTTACATCACCCCCAAATTTGACCGAGCTGACTTTGAGGAAACCCTACTTCACAGCTTCAAGTACAAAAACCATATTTATGGTCTTCCCAAAGACTATTCCACCCTTGCCCTATTTTATAACAAAAAAGCCTTTACGTCCGCAGGTTTGACCAGTCCTCCAACTACCTGGGATCAACTACGCACCTACTCACAGCAGCTGACAGTGGATCGTAACCAGGATGGAAGAATAGACCAATATGGCTTTGGCGAAATCCCGGAGTTAGCGCGTCAAGCTTACAAAATCAAAGCGTTTGGCGGAAAACTCGTTGACCAAAATGGTTACGCAACGTTTGCCAATCAGTCAGGGTTGCAAGGATTACAGTTGGTGGTAGACCAGTATCAAAAAGACCGCTCATCGGCACAAAAATCAGATGTTGGAACCAACTCGGGCAGTGAAATGTTTGGTCAGAATAAAGTTGCAATGGTTATTGAGGGCAACTGGGCAATTCCCTACCTGAGAGAAACTTTTCCCCAACTCGAATTTGCTATTGCCGAAGTACCTAGGATTAATAATAAAAAAGGCACAATGGTCTTTACCGTCGCTTACGTGATGAACAAGCAGACATACCACAAAGCCGAAGCCTGGGAACTCATTTCCTATCTAACGGGTAAAGAAGGTATGTCCAAGTGGACCAGCACAGGGTTTGCTCTGCCAACTCGTAAGTCTGTTGCCCAGAAGTTGGGCTATAATCAAGACCAGATGCTGTCTGCATTTTTGGCAGGGGTTGATTATGCTATGCCTTGGCAAACAGGTAAGTACCCAGCAGCGATTATGAACAACTTTGACAACCAATTTATCAGCGCTCTGCTAGGACAGCAACCGCTACAGCCAGCAATGCTTCAAGCGCAGTCAGAGGCTAATAAGCAGATCAAGGCGATGGAGTAGGGAGCATCTCAGTTTTGCAACGCCATCTGGAAAATTTTGATTGTGATTATTCCTGAACTAGAAATCAACGAATCTCTAATAATAGAAAGTTCTAGACCGATTTACGTCAATCGAATTTTTGATCAAGAAAATCTCTACGCTAACCCCGCAGCTTTAGCGGCACAAGGACAAAAACCGAAGTTCATTGGTATGACAGCATACTCGCTTAATGATCCCGATGAACTAAAGCGCCGTTGTGATTTACTAATTACAGCAGTTTTCACATAAATGAACCACACCATTTGTACGGCCGTTCGCCCCTACAACTGTGGTCTATTTACCTGAAAATGGCTGTAATAGTGAAATACTTCGGGAATATGAGTATCAAGCATGGCGTTGGTATTTTGACAGTAACGCGAATCGCTCTTTGGCTGAAACGGATGTATTTCTTCTCAAATTTCCGTCGCCTAGACGAAATTAATCTTGGTAAACACCTGCAAGTCAGCGGAGAACCTCTTTGGCTAGGGGAAGTACTAAGAGCTGATGAACTCTCAAGGAGGATGGCTTAACCTCTCAGAAAAACCTCAGAATATTAAACCATCATCACTTATAGTAAAAAATCGTTGCAGTTAAACAAGAGCGCGAGCGTGGATGATTGGTCTAGGTTAACATTATTCCTCAGAACCTATACGAACATCTGACCGCCAAAATTTTATTAAAGGGCATCCGCTGTGATATAAGCATTTTTGTGGATGGTTAGCAGTGCGAGACTTTATGGGCAAGCCGCCCTTGGCGGCATCGCGAAGCGCTGCATACGAGTGCAGATCGTGCGATAAGAACACCTTAAAATCAGGTAGTTCTTTGTCATGTTTTTCAGAGAATTCTTTTAAGTTTGCAACGTTCTGCCGGTCAAGTTTGGTCATGGTTTAACTTCTATCAATTTTATGCAAGATCTACTTATAGCAGGTTAATAAGTAGCAAAAAAGCTGTAAACAACATAATTTTTGCCCCTACAAATAAATAAGTCAAAAAAATCAATAAATTAATCATGTAGCTCCTCACAATGATATCAATCAATCATCATGTTGATTGAGATCAAGTACTATCACCAAATGCTTGTGACAACTGTTGATGAATTAGTGTGGACTCTGACATCGCTCGTTCCCACGCTCTGCGTGGGAACGAGAATACAGTGCGGGGCTTCTTTTGGATCTAGCTACTCCTTTCCCGCCATTAAATTGTCTAAAAGTTTGTAGGGTGTGTTAGCGCCAGCTAACGCACCAAATTCAATCATGGTGCCGTACTGCTGCGTCCTAACACACCCTACAAGATAGGTAATTTTCTAGTGGTACGTTGGTAAGACCCAATTTTTGTCAGAAATCTAGTTTACCGCTATCTGTTTGAGTTTGCCGAGCACTAACAAACTTACTCCTAAAGCTCCCAACGCCATGACTCCTATTGCAGAACTTGGTTCAGGAACCTTTGTTGTGGGGTCAACCCGAAAGACTTGCCCTTGTTTTGGGCGATCGCCTTTACTAGAGACATAAACAGCACCATCAGGACCAACAGTTAGGGCAGTAGCCAACTCTAGTCCAAGACCAGTCAACAGAGTTGTCCGAGTACCATCAGGGGCAATTTCAATTAAAGAACCATCTGAAACACCGCTTCTAAAAACATACGCATACCTAGGCACAAGTCCGCAAATATGGGCAAGTAAAACTCAACGGTATAAGTTTGTCAACAGCACATTCCTACTGCTTGCGCTTACGATCAGGTCGGCTATTGCCATCCGTTTGTTTGTGCAGGAACTCCCAGTTAGAGATAGAGTAGAAGTTGTGACGCCTTACTCCAGACTGTTTCAGCTTTGTATTTAGTTTGTTCCACAGACTCCATACGTGCTTTCCATCCTTCTCCTAACGGAGACGCTTCGCGAACACGTCAAGATAGGCGGTTATGGAGTCTGGAATATTTTCAGTTAATCTCATCCCTCTTCTAGCGATTGCGATTGCTGCTGCACAATCGCTTGGTAATGCATATTGACGAGCGTATTTCACCATCCCGATTACGCTCGTATACGCGGGATTAATTTTGATTAATTTAATGCCACGATTAGCAAGAATTGATTGTAATTGCTTGAATAGTTCGGAGTACGCCCAGCCCGAAAGCATTCGAGCGTACTTTCTACCTTTTTCACGTAACTGTTGCTTTTTATCGCTAAAATCCAAGTTTTCACAAACTTTTCAGATGAAGTCAACCAAGAGATAGCTGATTTTAATTTCCCGTTTAGTTGCTTAAGGTGGTTAGCTCTGCATTCTTTGGCTGATTCTACACGCCCCTTAGCATCAGCAATAATACCGTTGCAGGAGCGTTTATTGATTTTGTAAGTTGCCTGTAAATAGCTATTCCACTTTGACTTATCAAAGTTGGCAACAGTAAGTAAATGACTGATTGTCTCACACATTGCTTTGTGGACTATTGGGGAATATGCTGCTAAAAACATCTCGAATTCTGTAAATCCGAGGATATTCATTTCGTCAGCAGGCGTTGGCAGCCCCTTGCAATACGTGAGTGTAGTCATTGAATCATTTTTTTGCTTTTTATGCTAATATATTAGCATATTTAACTTATATTTGTCTATGCCATTTCAAAAAAATAATGAATTTAAATATCTGCCAGACGGCAACGAGCCGATGGACAAACATCCGGTTTGTTTGAACGTTCGCATGGGCGTAAGAGAAAAATTAAAATCCGTTCCCAACTGGAGGGAACGGATACGGGATTTTATTGATGAGCTTATTACAGAATCTGGGCAAAATCCATGAAGTCTCTAGATGTGCGTAGATATTATGCGTAGTGTAGGGTGGGCATTGCTATCCTAGAGAAACTAGATTTGTTGGTGGATTGCAAGAATCAGCTATTAGTCCCAAATCCTGCCAATCCTGACTATCCAGTAGCTATAATCAAGTAATAGGCGATGTCTAAGGCTCCTCCATTGGTGGCAGTTTCCGTAGCTGGCGCACGGGCGAGCAGAGTACCCATAAAAACGCTAACAAATTACCAATTGCTCCGACCCAGAGTGCTGCTTGCAAGCCGAAGGTTTCACCTAATGCACCACCTAATAATGCACCAACAGGCACAAAGCTCCACATAATAACGCGGATGCTGGCGGTCATGCGCCCCTGCAATCGTTCGGGGACAATCGTCTGGCGCAGGCTGATCTGAGTAATTCCATAAGCACTATTTCCCATTCCTGAAAGAATCCCTGCTAAGACTAGCAGGAAGACTGTAACCGCTGAAGAGCCATTGGTCAGGGGAACGAGTGAGTAGCCCACCCCCCACAAACTGGCTGCCGCCACAATTGTCGGTCCCATGCCAACCCACCGCGCTACTCGTCCAACCAGCAGTGCGCCCAAGAGAACACCCAAGGCACCAGTTGCAACAATGACTCCAACCATACCTGGCTGTAAGCCTAGATGGCGAGTCACGTAGAGGATGTACACGCTGTCAACCACACTGCTGAACAGACGGATAGTACTGGCGCAGCAGGCGATCGCCCGTAGCATCGAGTTCCCCAAGACTACCTGCAACCCCTCACCAATCTCTTGCCAGATGCCTAGACGCGGACCATAGTGGAGCAACATCGGCTCTGGCGTACGGAGCCGTCCAAGCAATAACGCTGAAAGCAAAAAGGATACAGCGTCCAGCGCGATAGCAACAGGTGCAGTGACCCATTGAACTAAAGCGCCCGCCAGTCCAGGTCCGAGAATCTGTGACGCAGATAGGCTAACTTCGAGTTTGCTGTTGCCTTCCACAAGCTGCTCGCGCTTCAGCAAAACGGTCAAGAAGGCAAAGTAGGCAGTGTCGAAGAAGACGGTAAGAATGCCCACTGTAAAAGCAGTAAAGTAGAGATATTCTATAGACAACAGACCAAAGACTGCCATCACAGGGATTGATCCCAACACAAGAGCACGGATCAGGTCAGTTGCCATCAAGATAGGGCGACGCCGTAACCGATCCACCCACACTCCAGCAAGTAGACCAAACAAGAGGATCGGCGCGAACTGAGCAGATCTGAGGATGCCCATCTGGGCTGGAGTAGCCTGTAGGTTCATGGCTGCAGTGAGTGGTAGGGCGAGGCTGGTTACCGCTGATCCTAAGAACGAGACAGTTTGGCTGAGCCAGAACTTTTTGAAGTCGGCGTGCTGCCAAAGCCCTGTCAATTGCAAATGTCTAAGCATGCGTCGAACTTGGTAGAGGTGCAGTTGTGTTTGAAGTCAGAAGGCGACAGAGAAAAGTTAGATGGGACATCACAGAAAACCTGACTGGGTATATCTTTATGTCACCAACCATTCTGGTTACGGGAACTTTTGTTGTGCTACCCATTCTCTGGGCTATTTTTCTGTCCCTGCAAAAAGTACAACTTTTAGGCGGTATTGAGTACAAGTTTGTCGGCTTTCGCAACTTTGCGCGACTGATTGAAGATGAAAGGGTTTGGATTGCTCTGAAAAATACAGCAGAATACGTGGTAATTGTGGTGCCGTCGCAAACTGTGTTGGCTTTAATTTTAGCAGTCACTCTAAATTCTGGGATTCGCGGCAAAAACTGGTGGCGCATCCTTTACTTTTTGCCGACTGTCACCTCTTCAGCCGTCCTGACGCTGATTTTCATGTGGATTTACAACACTAATGGGCTACTTAATAATTTTCTCGCTTTTGTGGGATTGCCCACTTATAACTGGTTGGGAGATCCAGCAGTGGCGCTGAAAGGCATCATGCTGATGAACATTTGGTCAACTGCACCTTTTTACATGGTGATCTATCTGGCGGCGTTGCAGGATATCTCCCAAACACTCTACGAAGCAGCAGCGTTAGATGGTGCTAATGATTGGCAGCAGTTTATCCACATTACTATTCCCATGCTCAAACCAGTCACTTTCTTTGTAGTAACAATAGGTATAATCGGAACTTTTCAACTGTTTGACCAATCCTATATCTTCTCTAACGGCAACGGTGGACCAAACAACGCTACTCTGACTGTAGTTCTACTGATATACCAAGCCGTGTTTCGCAACTTGCAAATGGGTTATGGGGCAGCGATCGCCTTTTTACTAGCAGCAGCGATCGTTATTATCACTTTCATTCAGCGGCGATTCTTTGGAAGCGAAAGAATTTAACCCCAATTCCCTTGCATGAACCTATTTATTTCAGTTAATTTCAAATAAATAACGGAGTCAAAAAATGTTATTAGAACTCAAGCGATTGAATGTACCACCAGGACAGCGAGTGCTACTAGAAGATGTTAGTTGGCAAGAATTTGAAGCCATTTTGTCAGAATTAGGAGAACATCGTGCCGCTAGAGTGGCTTATGACAATGGAATTCTGGAAATTATGACACCATTACCCGAACATGAGCGCAATAAAGAAACCATTAGCGATTTAGTTAAAGCACTCCTTGAAGAACTAGATATTGAATTTTTACCTTTAGGTTCTACAACTTTTAAAAATAAATTAATGAAGAAAGGCATAGAACCTGACAACTGTTTCTCTATCCAAAATGAGGCAGCAGTCAGAGGAAAAGACAGACTAGACTTAACAGTAGACCCACCCCCAGATTTAGCGTTAGAAATTGATGTGACTTCCCGCACTCACCCTAATATATATGAGGCGTTGAAAGTACCTGAACTATGGCGATTTTAAAAAGGGAAATTACAAATTAATGTTTTGCAACTCGGCAAATACGTTGAGTTGGCATTTAGCCCAAATTTCCCTAATTTTCCCCTTAGTCAAGTTATTCCTGAATATCTCCTACAGTGCAAAACTGTGGGTAGAAATAAGACTATGAGAGCTTTTCGATCTTGGGTAAGAGAGCAAAAATGAAACGTCTTTTCTCAAATTGTTAGGTGCTAATGTATGTTGTACTAAGAGGATGTTTGTAAAGTCTAAATTAATACCAGCCCTAGCTATTAGAAATCGCACGCCAGTTGCTACAACGCGGGGAACCCGCGCAACCTTGACCTTCTGAATCAACAACAATTACCCAACGAATGGGAATTGGCTTCTTTCCACTGGTATACCTGTCAAAATACGGCGTTTTTTAGTCATTTTGCCTTATTTTATACATTAAAATCTCCCGGTTATACTTAGCTTGGTAGTAGTCATGTTTGAATTCGATCGCTTTGTCGTAAGAGGCGATCGCATCCTCAAAGCGT
>CAZZYE010000274.1:0-8575 GCA_964658145.1 uncultured Stigonema sp. | reverse complement strand
GCGATCGCGCCTGGTTTCCAACCAATCCAAAACGGCTGTAACCGCGACTGAAGCTAGATCAATACCCTGAACATCACATATAATCATCAATTGTGCGATCGCCTCCCAATTTTGTCATTTAAATTGTCTCGTTGCGAAAGTACAGACAAACAGGGATTTGAGACTATTATGTGCCGAAAGTGACAAAAGAGGGCTGAGAATCCCACGGCTTGAAGCCGTGAGAGAGGTCAAAAGCAACCTACTATAGAAAAATTACTTAGGTTATCATTGGTATTCATACCACGTTCTGCCTTTGCGTGAGGCGCTCAGGGTTTGATAAAAATATAAATTGCTTGGCTTATGGTTTTGCTATTGAGAACGGATTCACATCTGCCAGATCTGAGTATAGATGAAATCCAGCAATATTTATGTAGCGGTTTATTTCGGGGAATCGGCAAGCGAACCGCACAAATGCTCGTGAACTACCTTGGTAGTGACACTTTATTAGTGCTAGACAAAAATCCCGAAAAACTGAATGAAATTCCCGGACTTAATAGATATCGAATCAATAACATTACGCACGCTTGGTCACAAAGTAAAAGCAATCCTAGTTTTGCAGCGATCGCCCAACTTCTGGCAGTAGGAACACCTTTAGGGCTAACCCTCAGAATTTGCGATCACTACGGGCACAGAACTTCGGATGTGCTTAAGAGCGATCCTTATAAATTAGCAGATGAATTAGACGGCATCGGTTTTAAAACTGCCGATAAGTTAGCACTATCCCTAGGTGTGCCAGCAGAGAGCGAGACTAGATACGAAAAAGGGTTGCTGCAAGTCTTAAAGGATGCCTTAGGAGAAGGTCATTGCTTTCTGCCAGAATCTCAATTGCTCCGAAGCGCGGCATCTTTGTTAGAGCATCTTGACCACACACCTGACTATGAGTCTTTGCGTGCAGTTGTTAATCGGCTGACAGAAAAGCAAACTTTAGTCCGTGGAGAGTCAGCCAACAGTATTTATCTGAAAGCGGCTTTAAGAGCCGAAGTTTCTGTTGCAATAAGAATCAAAACTTTAATTAGTCGCCCGACGAAATCAACGCAGGATCTAGAAAACTGGTTGGCATCAACAGAGTTTGTCTCACATCGGGAACTGTCGCGTTTGAGCGAGGAGCAAATTAGTGCCTTAATCATGGCACAAAAACATCCGATGAGCATTATAACTGGAGGTCCTGGAAGAGGAAAAACATATGTTTTGAAGACGTTGGTAGAGTGGCTGCAATTAAATAACGCTTCATTTGCTCAAGCAGCACCGACGGGAAAAGCAGCTAACCGGATGCAAAATGCAACTAATGCGGAAGCAACGACTCTTCATCGACTGCTTCAATGGCTTGGGCATGGTCAGTCCTTTCTTTTTAATGAAGATAATTTGCTAGATCTGGACTGGCTAATCATTGATGAATTTTCAATGGTAGATATATTTCTTTTCAATTCGGTTTTAAAAGCTTTATCCCCAAAAACTCAATTACTGCTAGTAGGTGATCAAGACCAATTGCCTAGCGTGGGGGCGGGAATGGTCTTGAGAGATTTACTAGCTTCGGAAATGGTGCCAACAACCAGATTGCAGACAATTTATCGCCAGCGGCACGAAAGCCCGATCATCTATGCCGCCAACGATGTGAATCAGGGAATAGTCCCGGCAGTGCAAAAATTTGCTTTAATTTCATCGTGGATGGATGTAGGGGACTGCGCCATGCTCGAAGCGGATAATCCGCACCTCGCCGCTGCAATTATCGTAGAGTTAGGCAAAGCAATTCAAGCCGAAGGAGTAGACTTAAATCAACAAGTGACGGTATTAGCGCCTCAGAAAGAAGGAGTAGCCGGCGTACACAATCTTAACAAGCTACTTCAGCCGATCTTTAATCCAAAAAAAGACAACCAACCAGAAGTTGAAGCCGGGTCAGTTGTCTATCGAGTGGGAGATCGGGTGATTCAGTTGAAAAATCGATATGATACCTACCCAGCAGTGATGAATGGTGAAACGGGTAGGGTAATTTTTGTGGACTGCGAAAAAAAGCTGATAAAAATCTCATTTGAGGGCGGCGCAGTTGTTAATTACAATCCTGGCTGTTATGAGCAAATCCTGCACTCTTTCTGTGTTACATGTCACAAAAGTCAGGGCAGTGAGTTTCCGTATGTAATTTTCCCCATCCTGAAATCCAATTATCGCATGCTAACGAGGCAGCTGATCTACACAACCATGACTCGCGCTCAAGGCACGTTTATCGCGGTGGGTCAAACGTCAGCATTAGAACACGCCGTGGCGACGAACAAACCTGCAAAGCGATTTACTAGTTTAATCAACCACCTAATTTCACCACTTGCTCAACTTGAAGCGATTATGAAGTCGTTAAGCGGCATCAGAACCACCTCCGCCATAACACCACAGACTGTGACGATCGCCAGTCGCCTACGGCAACTTGGGTTAAAAGCTTCAACCGGACAAATGACAGCGATCGGTAGTCTGGCTTTGCAAATGTACGAGAGCAAATATGGATATCGCCCATCAAAGCGATTAGAGCAGGTGGGGGATTTTCGATTCAAGACTTATCATTATGAGGTGACTGCGGTTGAGTTAATCGACTGTGCTATTGATTCGGTGCTTGGGGAAGAGGCGAGCGGTAAGCTGAACTCATCCCTAACATAAACGTACCGAACGATAGTCATCATTTTTTCTGGCGGGACTCGATGCCCTCATCTTGGCGGTTCGTACAGTCACACAGTAATCTGAGTTGACAAATTTGCAACTTGCAATACCCAATCATACCAATTCTCTAATCCAGTTCCAGTCAGTGCAGAAACCTGAAAAATCTGAATTTCGGGATTAACTTGCTGGGCATATTCTATGCAATGTTGAACGTCAAACTGCACGTAAGGTAGCAAATCAATTTTCGTGAGAACCATTACCATGTTTCAAAACTACAAATTTCTCTTGAACTCCAGCAAGATATACAAAACTCAGTTCATACTGCATACATAGAAGTGAAAGATAGCCTGGAAATGGAAGGTACGCTTCGACAGATGCTTCAAAATGGAATTATGGTTGAATCCTCATCAGAAGCAGTTTCTGTAAGTCGTATCTACACTGACGTATCTAGCAGGCTAAGTAAAGCTCAAACCCTAATTACACTAATAAAATCTTCTTCCATCCCTACTATAAATAGCGGAATTATCAATATATTTTTGGATGGTCTTAAATTTCTGACAAATAAAATCAACGTTGTTGGATTGATCCGTTCATGGGAAGAAGCAGAAAGAAATTTATTGCCAACAAGGATAAATCAGTATAACGATATATCTGATAAGTTGGTTAGGCTGAAAAGACTGTCCTTAATATTTATTGTTGGTCGTTTCTATAGGCAAGCCCTACACCGTGCAGACGAACAGTTAAGAAGCTCTATTGAGAATATATCTTATACCAGCCGTTGTTTCCATACCAGAGGCTCGAATCTTTCAATAGAGATATATCAAGACTACGATCTTTACCTACAAGCTACTGTAGTCAAAACTACTAAGCTTCGCACAAAGTATGAACAAGCATCAGAACAACTCAGAAGCGAGCAAAGGAATTTCAACAACTTATTAAAAGCGGCTGAACCTTTATTGAATGAGACAAAAGCCCTCCAGGATAAGTTTAAAAGTATCACTCAACAAGTAGTGTATTGCAACAATTCTTTAAATCTTGAAGGGGTTAATCAAGTCTGTAAAATACTTAATGATATGCGTTCATTTGCAGAAGCGCGTATCCAAGAGGTAGAAAAACGGCTTGTTCCATCTTTCCAAACAGCATTGACATCCATCTGCAAAAAAGTCTTATCAATTCAAAAGGAATATATTCAGTTAGAACAGTCTGCTTTGAGTAAAGCAAAATCCTTGAACGAACAGTCAAGGAATATAGTAGCTGAGGTCAAAGAAAAAGATGAGAGGCTTACGGGAGGTCGTCAAAAGTGGGAAATGTTACGCAAAAAAAAGGCTGTCCCATATTCATTAGAAGTTACCATTCCTAATGCTGAATTATTAAGTTTAACAAGAAGCCAGTGGCTATCATCGGTTGGTGGGGAACTGAGAGCCAGAAGATTGAGAACTGAAATCCAAATACTTAAAGACTGGATTGCTCAAATTGGTACGGATAATACCGAAATCAGTAATGAACTTTATGCACTTTTCTTTAGATGTGCTAATATTATCGGCGCTACTTGCATACACGCAGGTAATAAAAGAAGGTTTTTGAGCGATTTCTCTGAATTTGATGTTGTGATTATTGATGAAGTCTCCAAGGCTACACCGACTGAACTATTGGTTCCTTGTTTACTAGGTAAGAAAATTGTTTTGGTTGGAGATCACAAACAACTCCCGCCTATATTTGGAGAAGAATCCTGTTTTACTGAAGCGGCTGAATCTCTAGGCTTAGATGTAGAAGAACTCAGAAAAGAATTATCTACCTGTCTCTTTAAGGAACGGTATGAGTACTTAGATAGTATTGGGGCTTCTCGAACTTTAATGCTAACGCAGCAGTACCGTATGCACTCGCAAATTATGTCAGCAATCAACCAGTTTTATGAAGGAAAGTTAAGTATTGGCTATGAAAAGCAGGACAGCGATCGCGCACACGGAATAGAAATTTCTAACTGGTTATCCAAGGAACATCACCTAGTTTGGATTGATTTACCCCATAGTAGTCGCCGCTGGCATCATCAGCAAGCAGGTACAGGTCGGCAGAACCAGAGCGAAGCTGAATTGATTATTTCGATTCTTAATGATATCCTGAAATCGCTCCACAAAAGGCAAAATATATCTTAGCAGACCCAAATTGGTATTACCTCGGTATATAAAGCTCAAACAAACCTTATTAAAGGTTTACTGCGTCAGCAGAATATCGGCTCAACCCCAAATGTAACACTGAGTATTGGCACAGTTGATCAATTTCAAGGCATGGAGAAAGACATTATGTTTGTGAGCCTTGTCTTGAACCAGCCTGGTATATTTCCAAGTGAGTTTTTGAGGACTCCTGAGCGCGTCAATGTGGCAATGAGTCGAGCCAGAAAATTATTAATCGTGACAGGATCGTCCCATAACTATGTTGATATTCAAAGTGAAGCTAGTCTAATGTATGGGCGAGTGTTAGGCATTGCCAAAAGTTATGGAGCGTATTTGAAAGCAAATGAACTCTTGGATTAGAACAACAGTAACTGATCAGCACCGTGATGCTTTGAGCGGCAAAAAAGTAGTGGGTGCTATTCAAGGACAAATTTGGTATCTGCCTAAAGATATACAAAGAAACTACGATATCATTGAGGAGTTTATCATCAGATGCCTCACAGATTTGACACCAACTCCCTCTGATGAGGAAATTGCTTCTCTATTTGGATTTGATAATGTTAGATTTATCTCACAGGTTAGTCAACAGCTTAAACGTAAGTCAGTAGTTGTACTTGCCTATCGAGATCCTGCTAATTCGACTAGAGGTTGGGAAGTATTTGATTGTGAACAAGGAGAAAAGAATTCCTTACTCCAAGAAGCAGCAAAGCTATCGGGAGTAGAGGCTGAGTACGAAAGTTTTTTCAGATAGCTACTTCTTACTTTAAATTTGATCTGGGTCAATTCCTGCCTGTCGCAGACGTTCTGCTAAACGTTCTGCCCTAGCTTGAGCCAATTCTTTCTCCTGTCGCTCCAATTCTTTGTGGTAGGAATCCAGTACTTTGAGGCATCATACCAACGGAGCCATTGTCGATCTTTGCCACGATACTCTCCCTGCCATAGTCCTATAGCAGTCCCAAATAATTCATGAAATACTCTACTTCTTTTCTTGGCGTCTTGGCGGTTCGTACAGTTACACAGGAATCTGCGTTGACAAATTCGCTACCTTCTCCGATACCCAATCATACCAATTCTCTAATCCAGTTCCCGTAAGTGCCGAAACCTGAAAAATCCGAATTGCGGGATTAACCTGCTGGGCATACTCTATACAACGCTGAACATCAAACTGCACGTAAGGTAGCAAATCAATTTTCGTGAGAACCATAATCTCACTAGCACGGAACATGTGGGGATATTTTATTGGCTTATCTTCACCTTCTGTAACCGAAAGAATCACTACTTTTGCCTGTTCTCCCAAATCAAATAAAGCTGGACAAACCAGATTGCCAACATTCTCAATCATCACCATTGAGTTCAGCGGCGGATTCAGCTGTTGTAATCCTCGTTCTACCATTGCTGCATCCAGATGACAGCCTGTCCCTGTGTTGATTTGCACAACTTTACAGCCTGTTTCTTTGATTTTTTTCGCATCGTTACTCGTTTCTTGGTCGCCTTCAATCACACTGATAGATAATTGATGCTTTAAATCATTGATGGTTCGAGTTAAAAGAGTTGTTTTTCCCGATCCAGGAGAACTCATGAGATTTAAAGCGAGGATATTTCGACCTTTGAACCAGCCGCGATTTTGGGCTGCTATCAGCTTATTTTTTGCTAAAATATCTTGTTCTAAAGATATCGTTGTGCCATGTATTTTGGCATGAACATGAGATGTTTCGGTGATGGTTTCGTGATGGGAATGGGTAATTACAGTGCCATCTGGTAAAGTGTGAGTATGATGGTGGTGGTTATTACCTTGAGAGTTAATTGCCTCTACTTCACCTGTTTCAGGATTAGCAATTGTAGCTTCAGCATCATCAGAACAACCGCAGGTTACACACATACTTCCTCAATCTCTATTTCCTTGATTTTTAGTTCTTCACCAGCTATTAAATCTAGTTGTTTGCTGCCACATCTACAGCTACCAAAGGGTTTTTCTAGAGGAATTTCTGCACCGCATTGGCGACATTGTGCTAATCCTGGAGTTTCTAAAATTTCTAGTTTCGCTCCTTGTAAAACTGTATCTTGAGAACAGATATCGAAACAAAATCGTATAGCATCAGGCATGATGGCTGAAAGTTTGCCAATTTCTAATAATACTCGTCGGACTTTTGTACCTTGGGCTTGTTCAGCTACAATTGCTACAATATTTTGAGTAATTCCTAGTTCGTGCATAATTTTATAGAAAATACTATCAGTTTGCTTTGGGTGAAACAGTAGTTATGTTAACGAACCGCTAAGACGAGGCAGCGAGCAGTTCGGAGGAGGGTTTCCCTCCGAAAGAAACTGCGGTGCTGCAGGAGGGTTTCCCTCCGTAGGCGACTGCCGTGCTAAGGACGCAAAGGAAGAGTAAGAAGAGAGATGAATGATTTTACGTATGAATTAAGATATAAGAATCCTAAATCATTGATGAAAAATTTTAACTAGTGTAGGGTGGGCACTGCCCACCAGATCCGGGTGAGGTGCGGCATAGCCCACCCTACGTATATTTCAAAAATCAAATATGATTCCTATAATTAACAAATTCTCGGTAGTTGCTCGCCCACAAGCATATCCAGGATGCGTTCAGTACCGAAAGCAGTTTTTAACAAGACAACGCCTGGGGGTGAAGGAATGACTTCACCGATGATACAAGCATCTTTTCCTGCTGGGTGAGACTTCATAGCAGATAAAACAGTTTCGGCATTCTCGCGTCCAACTACCACCACTAGCTTACCTTCATTCGCCAGATACAATGGATCTAAACCTAGAATTTCGCAAACACCCTTAACCTCTTCGCGAATTGGGAGAGATTGCTCATCAAGGCGAATTCCTACATTAGAACTGAGGGCAAATTCATTTAACACTGTAGCTAAGCCGCCGCGTGTTGCATCCCGCATGGCATGAATTTGGGGACAGACATTGAGGATTGTTTCAACTAAACCATTCAACGGCTGACAGTCACTTTCAATATTAGTTTCTAATGCTAATTCACCACGAGCGATTAAAATTGCTGTGCCATGATTACCTAATTCACCATTAATAATTACTGTATCTCCGGGTTGGATATTGTGGGCAGAAATAGTAACTCCTGCTGGAATGACTCCAATACCAGCGGTATTAATAAACAGTTTATCTGCGGCACCGCGATGGACAACTTTTGTATCACCTGTAATAATTTGTACGCCTGCTTTTTTAGCGGCTGCTTGCATACTTTCAGCAACGCGCCGCAAAGTTTCCACAGCAAGTCCTTCTTCTAAAATTACGCTACAGCTGAGATACAACGGTTTAGCACCACTCACCGCTAAATCATTGACTGTGCCGTTGACTGCTAATTCTCCTATGTTACTGCCAGGAAAAAATAAAGGGTCTACAACATAGGAATCAGTAGTAAAAGCAAGTCTGTCTCCTTGTTGCATCAGAGTCGCTAAATTGAAACTTGCTTGGTCTTCTAATTGTGAGAGAATCGGATTATCAAAAGTATTGACAAAGATGTCGTCTATTAAATCGCGCATTGCTTTGCCACCGCTACCATGTGCGAGGGTGATATGAGTATCTCGCACTTTACCTCGACGGCGGCGGATTGTTGAAAAGAGGGAATTTTGTATAATTTTCATATTAAAATTAGTTGTAATTGTTAATTTTTAGGGTGCGCCATAGCCCAATACACTTTAGTTAGTAACGTTTACTCCCTGAAGATCCCCCCAACC
>CAZZYE010000273.1:0-8581 GCA_964658145.1 uncultured Stigonema sp. | reverse complement strand
TGGGGAATGGGGAATGGGAAGAAGTTACCTGTTTGCCCCATGCCCTATGCCCCATAGCATCTATGTTTTAATTCTGGCTGCTACTTTAGATTACTTAATCGGCGATCCCTGGGGTTGGCCTCATCCAGTGCGAGTGATGGGGTGGGTGATTTCTCGCTTCACCAAATTTGCGCTTGTTTACTGCCAAAATTCTTTAACACAAAGAATAGCTGGAATAATACTAGGCATTATCCTCATATTGGGTAGTGGGCTTGTGTCGTGGTTACTAATTCAAAGTGCCAGATGGCTGCATCCGCTATTGGGAATAGCTGTAGAAACCATTCTCTTAGCTAGTTGTTTTGCTCATAAAAGTTTGAGAGTCGCAGCCGAAACAGTTTTACAACCTTTAACAGCAGGACAGCTAGAAGATGCTCGTTCTACTTTAAAAAATTACGTTGGTCGAGATCCAGAAAACCTAACAGAACCAGAAATTTTGCGAGCCGTTCTAGAAACTGTAACGGAAAATGCCACTGATGGAGTTATGGCTCCACTTTTTTATGCAATTGTTGGTGCGTGTGTACCAGTCGTAGGTCCAACAACTCTTGCTTTGGCATACAAAGCTAGCAGTACCCTTGATTCAATGGTGGGCTACCGGGAAGCACCTTACACTTATTTAGGATGGCTGAGTGCGCGGCTAGAGGATTGCTTGACTTGGGTTCCGTGTCGGTTAACGGTGTTGACTTTAGCACTCCTATCGGGTAAACCGAAGCATGTTTGGCTTCTTTGTCGTCGAGACGCAGTTGCTGACCCCAGTCCCAACTCTGGCTGGAGTGAGTGCGCCTATGCTGCTATTTTAGGCGTACAGATGGGAGGTACAAATTGGTATGGCGGGGTTGCCAAACACAAACCACTGCTAGGAGAACCTAAGCGTCCGCTTACCCCAACTTGCATTGATCAAGCTTTGCAACTAACTCGATATTGCTTTTTGCTATGGTTGGGGGTGACGGTAATCGCCTTACTCCTAGGGAGTAGGGAGTCGGAAATAAATTAAAAATTAAAAATGCAGAATTAAAAATGAATAATTTCCCTTTTTAATTTTTAATTTTTAATTCTTTACCTCCCCACTCCCTCTTTAGCCGTCAAACAATCCCAGATTCAGCACCTTCATCATTGTGAATGCCGTTTTTCTCACGTTTGAGACTTTCTTCTAGGGCTTGAATTTGTTCCCGACGCGCTTCCAATTCCAACGAACGACGCGCTAAATCTTGATTTTGCAACGTCAGGTTTTGTCGCCACTGTTCTGCACGCTCCGCTTCTTGTCGTAAAAATTCCGGAGTAATACCAGTAGTCAGGTATTTTTGCACCAGATCCAGCACCCAGTTCGTGGCATCTTCTAGTTTTTCGATGTCCCCAGTAGAGGAAAGCTCCACTAAAACCAGCAAATTCTCAGTCAGAGAATTGCCTTTTCCCAGCAGAATGAAAGCTTCTTCTGGAATCATTGCCCACATATCTTCAGCTTCCTGACGCGCCAACAACCGCAACTGGAGCTGGTCTAAAAATTCATTTTGATGTACTTGGGCTAGATATAGCATGACGGTCGCTTCGCTCCAATTAAAAATTAAGAATTAAAAATTAAAAATAAAAAATTCTTAATTTTTAATTTTTAATTTCCCATTATGTCAAACTACGCAGGCGATCGCGCAAAATTTCTGCTTGTTTAAGAGCCTCTGCTAAGTCATCCCGCGCTTCTTTTACCACCTCTGCAGGTGCTTGATCCACAAAATTAGGTTTGCTTAACCTAGCAGTTAGAGAATTAATTTGCGCTTCTATTTTAGTGAGGCGTTTCTGAATTTTGGCACTGAACACTGTGATATCCACCACTCCTGCAAGGGGAAGTAGCACTTGTATAGTACCCACAACACCTGCGATCGCTTCTTCAGGTTCTTGCGGCTGTTGTGTTTCCGTTGTCTGTTGCTTTTGCTCACCAGCGATGGTTAAACTCTCAACCTTTGCCAAATCTTTAATATAAGACTGCCCACTGATGAGAATTTGCCGCTCTTTTTCACTTTCGCTTTGAAGAGTTACTGTCACTTTCGCCCCAGGTTTAACATCCGCTTCCTGTCGGAGATTGCGAATTGTGCGAATTGTTTCAATTAGCAGTGAAAACTGTTCTTCAAGGTTCAGATCGATGAGGTTAGTTTCGCTTGCTGGATATCCTTGTAATGATAAACTCAGTTTAGAATCTGCTGGTTGCTGAGTGAGGGTATGCCAAATTTCCTCGGTAATGTGAGGCATAAAGGGATGAAGTAGTTTCAAAATCCCTTCCAGTACATAAGCAAGGGTTTGTTGTGCTACCCGCCGGGATGCAGTGTCCCGATCCTTTTGCAGCCTAGATTTAACCAGTTCAATATACCAGTCGCAGAAATCACCCCAGATAAATTCGTATATTCCCTTCGCTGCTTCTCCTAAACCGTAATTGTCTATATAGTCATGAGTTTGTTTCACAACTTGATAGTAACGAGAGAGAATCCAGCGATCGCTTAATTCCAAACAGAACTCAGGGGAACCACCAGAGGAATGAGCTGTTTTCTCCCCCTCTCCGCTTAGCGGAGAGGGGGTTAGGGGGTGAGGTTCTCCTAGTTGTTCTGGAGTTTGACCATCTAGGTTCATCATCACAAATCGAGTAGCATTCCACAACTTGTTCGCAAAATTGCGAGACGCCTCCACCGATGAGGATTCATCCGTCTTGCGATTGTACTCCAAGCGGATATCTTGACCTGCCCCAGCCACTTCCTTAACCAACGTGTAGCGCAGGGCATCTGTGCCATATTTATCAATCAATATCAGTGGGTCGATGCCATTACCAGCACTCTTAGACTGCTTCTTACCATTTTCATCCAGTACCAACCCGTGAATGTAAACCGTTTCAAAAGGCATTTTTCCCGTAAAATGCCCAGCCATCATTGTCATTCTGGCAACCCAGAAAAAGATAATGTCAAACCCTGTCACCAAAGTACTAGTTGGATAGTAAGTCGCTAAATCCTGAGTTTGTTCAGGCCATCCCAAAGTCGAAAAGGGCCAAAGTCCAGAAGAAAACCAAGTATCCAGGACATCTGGATCTCGTTCTAGCTTGACATTTTCTCCAAATTGTGATAATGCTTTTTCCCGTGCCTCTGCTTCCGACTTTGCCACCACAAAGGGCGTATTATCAGCAATTTTTCCGCCAGTTTCACTAACAGCGTACCAAGCAGGAATTTGGTGTCCCCACCACAATTGACGAGAGATACACCAATCTTTGATTTTCACCAACCAATCACGGTAAACCTTTGTCCAGCGTAGGGGGACAAAATTTGGGGAATTTTTCTCATCCAGAAATTCTAACGCCTGCTCAGCCAAAGGGCGAATTTTGACAAACCACTGAGTAGAGAGGAGAGGTTCAATGGGGGCTTTACCGCGATCGCTATAAGGCACAGTGTGCTGATAATCCTCCACCTTCACCAGAAAGCCATCTGCCTCTAAGCGAGAAACCACATTCTTGCGGGCAACAAAACGGTCTTGTCCTTGGAACGAACCAGCATTTTCATTGAGAGTGCCGTTCTTATTCATAATATTAATAAACGGCAAATTGTGACGCTTACCCATTTCAAAATCATTGGGATCGTGGGCGGGAGTGACCTTCACACAACCCGTTCCAAAAGCAGGGTCAACCAACTCATCACCAATAATCGGGATTTCCCGATTCATAATTGGCAAAGTCAGAGTCTTGCCAATCAGGTGCTTGTAACGGTCATCATTAGGATTCACCGCCACCCCAGTATCACCCAACATAGTTTCTGGGCGCGTCGTCGCCACCTCTACATAACCAGAATTATCCGTAAGAGGATAACGGAAGTGCCAAAGATGACCATTGACTGCCTGATTTTCCACCTCCACATCAGACACAGCAGACTGGGTAGCCGGACACCAGTTCACCAAGTACTCACCACGATAAATTAACCCTTCTTCGTAAAGACGAACAAAAGCTTCTAAAACAGCTTTCGATAAACCTTCGTCTAGAGTAAACCGTTCCCGCGACCAGTCCACCGAAACACCCAAACGTCGTAACTGATTAACAATCGTCCCCCCAGATTCTGCTTTCCACTGCCAAGCACGTTCCAGAAACTTCTCACGCCCTAATTCGTAGCGAGTTTTACCCTCTGCTTTGAGTTGCTTTTCCAGCATTGTATGCACAGCGATGCTGGCGTGGTCAGTTCCGGGTAGCCACAGAGTATTGCGTCCATTCATCCGGTGGTAGCGCACCAAGACATCGATCAACGCACTCTCAAAGGCGTGTCCCATGTGCAAGCTACCGGTAACATTGGGCGGCGGTATGACAATGCAGTAGGGTTCGCCGCCACTGTTGGGATCAGCTTTGTAGATTTGGTTGTCTTCCCAAAATTTTTGCCATTTGGCTTCAGTTGAGAAGGGGTCGTAAAGACTAGGGTGGTTAGGTATTGTTTCGGTCATTCTGGGAAAGCTAAGGGTGAAGAACTTTAATAAATTTTGCCACAGGGTTGGAGAGGGTTTAAGAGTATGAACCGCGAAGACGCGAAGTACACGAAGGAAGAAGAAAGAAGGATGAGACAGCTAAGTGATGAGGTGGAGCGGTTGGCGTATGCTGTGATTGGGGCGGCAATCGAGGTGCATCGGGTGTTGGGACCGGGGTTTTTGGAGTCAGTTTATCATCAGGCTTTAAAGCTGGAATTTCAGATGCGGGGAGTACCTCATAAGTCTAAGCATCCAGTAGCAATAAATTATAAAGGTCATCAAGTCGGTGAGGGCGAATTAGATTTTCTTGTTGGTGATGTTCTGGTTGTGGAATTGAAAGCCGTCGAAAAACTTTCTCCCATCAATGAAGCTCAGGTAATATCCTACCTGAAAACGACCAAACATCCCCTCGGTCTTCTGATCAACTTTAACGTCCCTATCCTTAAAGAAGGCATCAGCCGCATCATCCTCTCTTCTTAATCTTCTCTTAAATTTCTTCTTCGTGTTCTTCGCGTCTTCGTGGTTCAAAAATATTTCACAAACCGCGAAGACACCAAGAACAGCAACCGGAAAAACTTGGCTATTGCACGTTTTGTAGAAGTGGCTAAATTTGATGAGGGTAACTCGCCTGTTGCTAATTAGATTAAAATGAACTCAATATGCCCTATGAAATCATCCTAGCACCAGAAGCTGTAGAAGACTTACGCAGTCTCAGGGCAGATGTACGTTCAAAAGTCAGAGAAGCGATAGAAACTTTTTTAATATACGAACCTACAAAAGTTAGTAAAAGTAGAATTAAAAGCTTACGAGGGATATCTAGACCTCAATACCGCCTTCGAGTCGATGAAATACGAGTTTTCTACGATGTAACTGACGAGGCTGTAGAGATTTTGGCAATTGTGCCAAAAGCAGAAGCAGAAACTTGGTTAGCAGAACAAGGAGAATGAGATGAAGGAAGTAGCCCTAGCGGAAATTCAGAGTGATTTATCTAGGTATTTAGAGTTAGCTGAAAACGAAGAAATAATTATTATCAATAATGGTAAACCAATTGGAATTTTAATTGGTTTACAGTCAGATGATGATTTGTTTGATTACAAATTAGAAAATGATTCGCGGTTTTTAAAGCGTATTCAGAAATCGCGGCAAAGTTTACGTGAAGGTAAAGGTGTAAAACTGGATGATTTAGATATTTAATATTTACAAAATTAATTATAGGAGGTAGGTGTCAATTTTAGCAGTTTGGTAAAATGACCCCGTACCCATTCGTCAGCGCAATGGATGTTAAAATATCACTTAAAGCTTAATCCATTCATGAAGTCGCTATATGGCTATTTTTGTTACGCTTAGTCCAGAATTAGAAGCACTACTGCGCGACAAAGCTGCAAGGCTTAGTCAAAACGTTGATATTGTTGCATCCCAATTGCTCGCCAATGCCTTGGAGTGGGAAGTACAAGACTCACAAGAGGCTATAAAAGGTATTCAGCAGGGGTTAGATGATTTTGAGGCTGGTCGATTTCGTTCTTTCGATGAATTTGCTGAGGAACAGGGTCGCAAATATAACCTACCAGCAGATTAATGAAATTTCGCATTGAGATTTCTAGTGTGGCGGAGGCTGAGGCAGACAGTACTTTTCTGCGGTTGTCACAAGTGACATCTGCGATGAAAGCAAGTAAGTGGTACGCAGGATTGTTAGAAGCAATTGAGTCTTTATCGCAAATGCCGAAGCGTTGCCCTTTGGCAAGGGAAAATGAGTATTTCAGTCAAGAAATTCGACAATTAATCTACGGTCGAGGACGCAACTCATACCGCATTCTGTTTACAATTTTAGAACAGCAAGAAGTATCTACAGTTCGTATTCTTCACATCCGACATTCTGCACAGCAAACCCTTGGTGAAGAATCACAAAACCCTGATGCAAACGAATAAAATACCAAAGAAAAGCATGGGTATCCAACAGAAATTTCATATTACATATATTACGCAAAATCTTCTAATGGTTCATCAAAATCATCTGAGATAATGATTTTACCTGCCCAACTACCATAACCCTGATCGGGTTCCATCTTTTCCTGAGATTGTTGATTATTTGGATATTTTTCTCGTAAATATTCTGCATAATGTAATAGTTCCGTCTTGAGAGATTCAGGCAGACTAATAACGACTTTCCATAAAGCTAGCTCAATATTCATAACTTTTATTTTAACCAGATCAACAGATGAGTATCTAATAGAAAACTGTGTCAATATTCATAATTAGACGTCTCCAGAAATGATGTAGGGCGAACGGACGTTCGCCCCAACCTTCGGTTTTGACGAGCGCATAATTAATTTTTACTAGATGTCTATTGCTGTTAGATAGCATTTATTTCATGATTATATCAGATAGTCAGGGAGCATCCCATTTTTGCAAAAACACCAAGCGATTAGAAATTGCGGCTATACGAACAGTCCGCCTGCGCGGACTAATTTAATTCTAGCCTGCGGAGGCAGAGAGAAGTCCCTACGGCGGGTTTCCCGCCGTAGGGAACTTCGGAGCTTTGTTTGTGTAGCCGAGGCAGCGCTGCAGGAGGGTCAGCCCGACCTAGGCGACTGCCGTCCAGACGAACAGTCTGAGGGCAATTTTGAAGACACGTTGCTCTCTAGCTAGGCTAGAAGTTCTAAGTCCCAAGCCTCATATCTTGCACCACCGTCAAGTTGCGAAAATCAGAGCAACAAAAAGCTTATGATTTCGTAAGTAAGTAGGTGGGTGGGAAAATTTATAACTATGTTATTGCGAGCGAAACGAAGTGGATCGAAGCAATCGCAAGGGTTTTGAGCATTTTACATTTCGTTACATAGTTAGGTTTATTTGAGCCAACCTACTTAGGCTTTAGCCCTACCTACCCTCCGCGATCGCGCATACTCGTTCATGTGACAAACATATTGGGGATTTGAAATGAAACTGTGGACACCAAACCAATCGCTCAAAAACGGCAGATTCATTATTCAAAAAGTCCTTGGTGGTGGTGGCTTTGGTGTGACCTATAGCGCAGTAGAACAGCGCACAGGTAAAGTATTTGCCATCAAAACCCTCAACCCGATGCACCAAAGTCAAGGTGACTTTCAAGAAAAACAAGAAAAGTTTGTTAACGAAGCATTGCGGTTACGAGGTTGTAATCATCCCCATATTGTCAAAGTTCATGAAGTTATTCAAGAAGATGGAATGTGGGGGATGGTGATGGAATTTATTGACGGGGAAGATTTAGGGGTTTATGTTGATAAACATGGACAATTGTCAGAGTCTGAAGCCTTACGCTACATCGACCAAGTGGGACAAGCTTTAGAATACGTTCACAAACAAGGCTTTTTACATCGGGACATCAAACCGAATAATATTATTTTGCGTGGTGGTAAACTTGAAGCAGTATTAATTGACTTTGGTCTTGCCCGCGAGTTTACCATTGGTAAAACCTTAAGCATGAGCAATTCTAAAACAGAAGGTTATGCACCAGTAGAACAGTATGAAAGGCAAGGACGGTTTGGAACTTATACTGATGTTTATGCTTTAGCTGCAACGTTGTATAGTTTACTGACTACTAGAACTCCAATACCTGCTCATTATCGAAAAGATGGCGATATTCCCTTAAAAGCCCCAAAGCAGTTTAATCGCGATATTAGTGAGAGGGTGAATAATGCGATTCTCAAAGGATTGGAGTTGGAACCGCAAGATAGACCGCAGACAGTGTTAGAGTTTAGGAAATTGCTAGGTCTGGGCAGTGCGGAATCTTCATCAATCAAATTAATCAGCGCCAAAATGGACTACACCCAACTGCGCGATTTACTTGCTACGGGTAAGTGGCGAGAAGCTGATCAGGAAACAGGGCGAGTGATACTAGCAGTTGCAGGGAGAGAAAAGGTAGGTTGGTTGGATGTAGAACATATTGACAAATTTCCCTGTGAAGACCTAAGCATCATTGACCAACTTTGGGTAAAATACAGTCATGGACGATTTGGATTCTCCGTGCAAAAGCGCATTTATCAAAGTCTGGGTGGAACCAGAAATTTCGACGAAAAAATTTGGCAAGTATTTGGCGATC
>CAZZYE010000272.1:0-8588 GCA_964658145.1 uncultured Stigonema sp. | reverse complement strand
GTTCATTTGTACTATAGCTAGCGATCGCTTCAGTGCCAGTTGCGTAAGTCCTGTGCATTATTGCTATTCACTTGTTTAAACGAGCCTTGCTTTTTATCTAAAGTTCGCACATCTGCAATGACAAACCCCGCGTGTTGCATTGCTTCTTGTATGGAATTCCATACGCTGTTTTTGGAGTTGTGGAACTCCACTGTTATCCATCTTCCAGGTTTTAAAACTTGATAAAAGTTCTGAAAACACTGAGTCATTAACTCTTGATATTCAAGTAACCCTTTACCTTGAATTTTATTTTCAATAGCTTCGCCTTTGTTGTTAGTGAAATTTTTTATCCAAGCTTCCCAAATAAAATTTAGCTCTGAATACATCAAATTACAGCCAAATGGCGGATCGGTAAAAATATAATCTACGTATTCATAACGAGAGAATTGGTTACTTGATGAGCTAGTTTCTATATAAACACGACTAGTAGGCAAATCTCGAAGAACTTGTACAAGTTTTGATAACCTGATCTCTAATGTTTTGGTAACACAATTTTCAACTGAAAATGATGGAATATATAGTGTGCCAGTAACGCCAGCATTTATAGCACCGCCTCCTCCGCGAAAATAATAGCCCGTGCCTAACTTTGACAAACGTGATAAATAACGGTTGGCTGCATTAATCCAAAACCATAAAGTTGCTGACAAATTATGGTGATTAACTATTTTTTGTCTTAATAATCCTAAAACATATAAATTTCGCCTTGTATAGAAGTGATGTACATGGTTAACGCCGTGAGAAATTTTTGGCTGTTCAGTATTGTAGCCTTCTGGCATTTTGTCTATTGGAAACAAATAAGGAATATTGCTATTTTCAATCTTATCAATCAGTACTAAATCAAAATTATCAGGAATCTTTTCAAAACGCTTTTTTCCTACACTGTAGTTAATTAACACAGGTACTTGCTTTGCCTGTCTCACACTTTGATTAATAGCCGTATCGAACCAAGTTACCCAGGATCGTTCCATGTTACGTTTGGTTAACTGAGCATTACACTGAGGACAAGAAAAATCATCATGCACTTTCCCAGCTTTTTTATCGACAGCAGCTTCCCAGAAAATTACTTCGCCTGCACATTCAGGACAGGTAAAAACATCTGACAAAACTGTATAATTAATTCGTGCAAAAGGTAATCCAGACTTTTGAAGCTCAACTTGTGGTAATGGTGTTTTAAGTAGTGAAACTGCTTTTTCAATCTGTTCTGGCTTGGGATTGTGCAGAGTCAGATACATCCAGCCGCATTCTTCTTCAACTTCTGCCAATATCCGCTTTGCTTGCCTTTCAAACTCAGCAACATCTACAGGGGTGTTATAGTTGTAAGCGATAAACGTAGCTGCGGGCGAAAGGTCATTTAATATCGCACGACGCGCACCTAACTTTGAGAAAGGCTTACCATTTTCATCAAGGATAGTGCCATCTTGCTGCACTTTGTAATCTAGAGATTCAACTGTTGCCTTGTCGTTACACAACTGCGCTGCAACACCTGTCATTCCCGTGCCACAAAACCCATCAAAAACAATATCACCTGGTTCCGTGTAGTGCAGGATATAGCGCATAATTGCTTTATGCGGCACTTTGGTATGGTAGGAATGGGCGTTATAAATAGGGTCATTTTTTCCTTCGCTTACATCTGCGGCAAAGGGTTCCCGATGATAGTGTTCAGCTTCAGATGATGTGTTATTATTCTGTTTTTCTTGATGCCAATAATTGATAAAATCTTCAATAAAAGGATTAGGACAAGCAGTATAGTAAGGTGGGTCAGAAAGTGCCAAGATATCCTCATCTTCACCGAGAGGAAATCCCTCAATTTTGCGAAATTCTTGGTCTTGTAATTTCTCCCGCAATTTTTCGGTAAAATATGCTCGCCGTGCCTGATCACTTTCAAAAGTCATGCCTAGGCACTCAACTGTGTTTTTTTGTTGCGATGTTGCTTCAAGTTGAATATTTAGTGGTAATTGCTGTCCTTCCATTTAGTTGCTCATTGTGATATCTGTTCTAGAATAGCTTGATAAAAACAAGTACTTCGGTTCTCTCACTCCATTACAATCCTCACCTTGCCTAAATCCTTACCCCTAGCTAGCTTGCTCAGATACTCGTCGAAACGCTTTTTCATCTCTTGCACGGTGCAAGGTGAACCACCAACTAACAATACCTTTTGTAAATCTTGTGTCTTTACCACCACCTTCACCAAACCGGAAAGCACTTCCTTGACCGCAAAAATAAAGTTGTTTGTCAATGGGTTGGGAAGAGTACGCGACAGCAAAAAATCATCAACTAACTGCCTTTGCTCAGGTTTCAGCAAATTCAAATTTTCCCGCGTCGTCGGGTCTTCCAAATTTGCTACAAGCGTAGAAGTCCACTCAGCCAACAACTGGTCTAGCTGAGTATCCATCTCGGCTAACAAATTGCTGGCAGGTACGTTGACTACCTCAGTTGCCCCTTTAAACTGACAGTGGAGACAGATGGCAGTAGCTTGCATTTCCTGTTCCGTCAGCGCTGAACAACTTTTCAAACCAGCGAGAGCATTTTGGAAATCCCGCAACTGACTAGCTGGCATCAAGTCAATCGTCGCCAACTTCTGCAAACTCTGTAATCGCGCATCTTGCGTCAATTGTGCTTTGCGTTGGTCTTCATTCACCCCTAGTCGCGCACTGGTATGCAATGCCATGTAAGTCTGAATGTAGCTCTGTTTGAGTTCTGTCAGTTTTTGTAAAGTTTGCTGGCGGAACCGGGCAGTACGTTTGCTTGGGTTCAGTATGTCTGCTATAATTTCCTTCTGCACATCCCTCATCCGGGTTAACCAAGGATGATCCACAGGCAATAACGCCTCGGCTGCAATCAGATAAGATGCAACTGACCCCAAGCTAGTTACAAGTTCTTGCAGTGCTTCAATTTCTTGCAGTGTTTGCAAACCACTACGGTGTGCAACGACTTCTTGCTGTTGATAACGGAAGTTCTTAAGTTTGCCTGGGGTGGAGTAAGCTTGCAGCGATTCCAATAAGGTCTTTGTTCGGTCTAAGCTGGAGCGATATTCATCCTGCACTATATCAGTTAAAAGATTTCGACCCCAGAAATTCAACCCACTTTGCAACTTTTGCCGTGTCAGCACCAGTTTGTTAACCGTCTCACCCACGACTTTCTGCAATTCCTGAACTGGTTCATCTTTACCCTGAGTCACCAACTGAGCCATCCCCGGTGTCAGTCCCAGCAGTTCAAACAGTGCTTTAAGTGCAGGCAAATTCCAATCTTTCGGTTGCTCAATGTGCTTAAAGTTAATTAGTTCTTCAATGGAGGTAGTTACTAAACTATCCAAGTTATTAGCATCAAACTTTTTTCCTGGAATAGCCAGTACCACATCTCCGTTATAAACCAGTGCTCCTGCCAAAACAACCACCCATTCAGGCTCTAAGCGATATTGATTGGGAGCCATGTACTCAACCCCCAAAACATCCTGAATGATTTCTGCGCGGTTGAGAACTTGACCAGCGCCTTTTTGCCTGAGTAAAGACAACATATAATTAGCGTATTTTGAGCGATTGACATCAAGCCTGTCTCCATCTAACAGTTCCAAGGCATCGAGAACAGCGATCGCTTGCTGTGTCTTAGTAGTACCCTTAAGAAAACGTAATGCATCCTGTGCAGCAAGCGATCGGTTTGCACTGGTAATCAACACGCTAAAAATCGGATACTCTGGCGCTTGATCGGCAAAATGGGCAGCCAGACAGCTAGAACCAACAGCATTGACAATATCGCGCACATTGGCACGCGCACCAGTTGCTACTCTTGCACCCTTCACCCATTCCAATAAAGGTTTGGTTTTGCCTTCGTGGGTAACTTCAAAGGCAGTGGTCATGTGTTCCTGTAGCCAATTCACCAAGTTGCGGAGAAAACCTTTTGCCTTGTCTTCATAACTTTTTTTTGCCTGTCCAGACGAGGTAGAAGCTAGATTCACCGCAGCAGCGTACTTGTACAAATTCTGCCGGCAGGAATCATCTACTTTGGTCAGTTTGAAGAAAACCTCATCACCATATTTTTCATTTTTGTAAGCTGGCGGGTCGTAAGGCTGGATGAAATATAGATAAAAATCCTGTGCAGGAACAGCTGTAGAGCGTTCGTTAGGCGCACCAAAGAACAAATAGCCTTGGCGGGTAACTTTTTTAGTCACCCACTCTACCTCATGGGGCCAGATCAGATAACCGTTAACATGGGTTTGGTCTGGTTCCTCCGGCACTACCTGCTTGAGAGCCTCGTAATAATACCGATCCAACTGGGCATTATCAAGACTCTCGGCTCGCTTCTCAATCTGAGCATCATAGTCATCGGTCTTCTTCAGGTCGATGTAGTATTGGCGATTATCTGTGTTGGAGGAAATAAACTGACCGCTAACAGTTTTGTGGATTTCCCGCAATACAGTTTCGATCTGAGACAGTAAATCATCAGCTGCTTCACCCCCTAATTCCGCTACCATTGGGTCATATAGGCACAAGCTATCCCGTAGCTCATCTGGTGTTGCCCCCAAGGGCGAGTAAATATCTCCTGTGGTCAGGCGATGAACTGAAAGCGCCGCCACAATTCTCAGTGCCATCGGCTTATAGGCAGGACGGGTGAAAGCTTGGCGAATACGCGACTCTAGAACCTGGGAACAATCAATCACTGCCCGAATATCAGGCACTGAGCGAAAGGAAGGATTGTCTTTCAGCGTTTGCCAGTAACTATCATAAGCAATTAAACCTGGGGAATCCTGGGAAACGTCCTGATTGAGAAGTTGCCGCATTGCCAGGGATAGGGTTTTAAGTACCTCGCGTCTTTCAGCAACAGTAATCCGCTCGAAGGTATCAATATAATCAGGATGTATGGGGAAAAGACGGACAAACTCATCCATTCGCTCGTTCATATTGCCATAAAACTTGGCAAAAGGCGTGAGGTGTTGGCGAATTTTTACCAGTTGCTCGGCAGTTTTCTTGAGCAGACGTTCTGCTACTACATATTTAACATCTTTACGGGCAATCAACATCTGCTCAAAGCGGTCTTTTACCCGACGAATGGCATCGGCGGCAAAGGCAAAGCGCGGACTATCAAACAGTGTTTCTTGTAGACCAGCGATGAAGCGAAATTTCAGATTTTTGCAAACTTCGCCAATTTCCCGGAGAAAGGTCAGGTCGAGAATGAGTTCCTGGTCTTTGCGGGTGCGTAAGTAGTCCAGCATTTCGTCCACCACCAACAGCAGACCAAGGTCTGGAAACTGCTGCTGGAATGCAGCCATCATGTCTTCAAATACACCTTTGTGATTGGGGATTTTATCTCTAGCGGGAAACTGAAATTCAATGCCCCAGTCAAACAGTGCTTCTTCCAGTTGCGAGCAGACAAACTCCCGCAAGTCCATTGTCGTCGAACCCAGTTCGGTGCGAATCACCTTGAACTTGCCAGCAATAGCAGCCGCACTTTGTGCTAATTGGGGATTTTGGAGAGCGGTGGTCAGTTGAGCGTGTTCGGCGATCACACTCAATACTGACATTAAGTGAGACTTCCCAGTGCCGTAATTTCCGATAACGAGAATGCCCTTATTGTCTGCTGGCTGTTCAAATTGCAAATTGGGGAATACCAGATTTGCCAGCCGTTCTGCCATTTCCTCAGAAATCACATAAGTGGCAACCAGTTGTTCTGCCTCAGCTAATTCGTCAGCATTTTGTAACTGAATTACACTCTCGATTGGCTCGAACTGAATCAACTCACCGTATTTCATTGCACCATTTTCTCTATAATAACTAGCTTGATACGCTTCTGGCTATTCTAGGTTAACCACTAAAAAATCCCCTATGGGATCGCGGCGGTACTCTGGATGACCCGGTTCTGCATAAATTAGGTAGTTGTTTTCAATCGTAGCGCTCCAAACAGCAACGATTGTGCGATTACGAGCTAATTTCTGGAGACACCGCAAAGGGTCTAGCTTGAGTGAATTATCAAATAAAATCTCCAGATGATCTAGGAAAATCACTCTGTTAACAGTATTCCCAATAATTTCTTCTAATAATCGTTGCACTCGTAAAGTTCTCTGCCGTGGCGTTAACTCCAGCAACCGCCGACTCAATTCTAGATTAAGGTTGAGATATTGACTATTTGTGGACTCAGCACAGGAGCGAAAGTTGATTTTTGGAGTGCGATCCGGTGGGACTACAACGACAATCAGTCGATAATAAAGTTCTGCTGCTTGGTCAAAGTAACTGCTGATTTGCATAGACTTGCATAGTGTGATCTGACTAGGATAGCTTCACCGAAAAGCCCTGACCCCAAAATAAGGTCAGGGCTTTTTATCCCTATCGAATTTAGCTCCCGTAAGTGGAATCTGGCATGCTCAAATCCAGTAGCCTTACTTTAGTTAGAGTAAAGCAAAGACTGAGGGCGATCGCCACCCAATAGAAGATAAACTATGACCGCAACAACCAGACCAATCACCTTGACTGAATTCCTAAAACTTCCAGAAACAAAACCAGCCAGCGAGTTCATAGACGGTCAAATATACCAAAAACCCATGCCAAAAGGGAAGCACAGCACCTTACAATCACGATTTGCCGATACAATCAACGAAGTAGGATTAAGCACGCAAATTGCCTACGCTTTCCCAGAACTGCGCTGTACCTTTGGTGGACGCTCAATTATCCCTGATGTAGCAGTTTTTAGATGGGAGAGAATTCCCTTTGATGCTGATGGAGAAGTGGCAAACATATTTGAACTTTCTCCAGATTGGACGATTGAGATTCTCTCGCCAGACCAGTCACAGACCAAGGTAACGGATAACATTCTGTTCTGTCTCAGGCATCAAACAAGCCTAGGGTGGCTGATTGACCCAGACGAAAAAGCAGTCATCTGCTTCCAACCCAGTCAATTACCTGAAATTAAGCGACAACCAGAGGACAGCTTACCAGTACCAGACTTTCTCAACTTGCAGCTAACAGTTGGGCAAGTGTTTTCTTGGCTGAGATTAGGATTGAGGTAATATTACAACATAATCAACCCCAGTCTTATACCAACAGTCACAGCCTCCGTGCGCGTTGAAACACCTAACTTTTGAAAGATGGATGAGAGATGAAACTTAACAGTATGCTCAGAGATGTTTAGGCGTTTGGCGATCGCCTTATTACCCAACCCCGAACCTAGCATCTGTAAAACCTCGATCTCACGCGGTGTTAATGCTTGTACAGGATTAGCAAGCACATTTTCCCGCAGACTCGTCTCTTTAAGAGGAAGCAAATACTCAACAACATCCGGGTGCAACACCACCAGTCCCGAAGCTACCGCTTCAATAGTCGCCAAAATTTCAGACTCTGTACTTGCTTGAGGCAATATCCCCCGTACACCAGAACTTAGCGCCGCCTCTAGGTCGATGCTGTCGAATTCGTCAGTAATAACGATAATTGCAGATGGGTATTGCTGCTGTTGTGATTCGAGCAATTTTTCCCAGACTGATTCTTCGTTAGACCTATCGGTAAAGTAGTCTGTATCCCTTTTAGAGATTGGAACTAGCAGCACTACATCGGGTTGTAATTGCTCAATTTCCGTGGCGAGTGCATCTAAGTCTGATGCACTACTGCTAATTAAAGTTAGTTCAGGATTGGTTGTCAGCACAGCTGACAACCCTGCCCGCACCAATGGGGAAGTAGCAACTACCAATACCCGACGTATCATGCTACCTCTGCAACATGACAAACCAATTGTCTTCCGCCGCGTATTACTTGCAACGGTAGCAACTCGCTTTTATTAGTGTGATTGAGATAGTTGCTAAGATCATTAGGTCTGGTAAACAATTTCCCCGAAACTCCAATTAACACATCACCGATTTGCAACCCAGCAGCTTCAGCAGTGCTTCCAGAATTTACTGACAACACTAATAAGCCCAAGGCATCTTTATTTTGCCTTGACGTTGCATCTTCGGTTTTTACAAGTACAGGTTGCACAGTCACACCAAGCGCAGGACGGTTCCTACCACTTAAAAAATGCTCTACTGCCTCGCTTGGTATTGCCACAGCCAAACCGTTTAAAATCATGGTGTTAATCCCCACGATTCGACCGAGACAGTCGGTAAGTGGACCACCGGAATTGCCAGGAAACAGCTGAATATCAGCCATTACTGCATGCTGATTACTGGTATGGATTATCCCAGTTGTCACCGCACCTCGATCCCCAAACGGATTACCCACTGCCAAAACTAATTCACCCACTCGCAATCCATTACTCTTACCAATAATTGCTGTTGGTAGGTCAGTCGTGGTAATTTTTAAGGCTGCCAAATCTCGCTGTGGGTCAAAGTGTGTACGCACAGCATCAAATACCCGTCCATCCCATAATTCAACAGTTGCTGTTTTGCTGATAGCGACATGGGCGTTGGTGATAATCAATCCGTCAGGTTGCCAGATCACACCACTTCCACCACCCCAACTGGGAGTTTGCACCTTGACAGTGCTTTGGCATAGTCGTTCTGCTATCGATGCTGATTCATTAGTTATGTTGGTAAGTGTTGTCATTGCTAATTGCTAATTGTTAATTGTTAATTG
>CAZZYE010000271.1:0-8645 GCA_964658145.1 uncultured Stigonema sp. | reverse complement strand
CCGAACCAATCCCAACCGCGACAAGCGGACCACCAATCCAATTCGTCCCCGTTCCTACCCCAAGCTGCACGATCGCCCTTGTAACGGTTAGCAGGTAGGGATATGCGATAAAATCAATGCCTGTCCCTACCCCAAGCCCTAACTCCTGGGGTTCTGTGTAAGGTGGAACGATAACGTCGCCTTGGACTGTCCCAACCCAAATACCATCGCAGGACCACAACGCCTTGGCGTTCGTTACCACCCAGTTGGCACCATCGGTAAGGCAGCACTGCACTGTCCCGTCTTGCTCTGTTGCTTGGATCGGGAAAAGTGGAAAATAGCTAAAAATATCATCCCTGAGAGGGATTGCTATTTCTTGTCCCTTGTATCGTCCCCACAACAATCTCCCCTCGCGCTGGGCGATCGCCTGCAATTGATTGGAAGCTGTCGTTGGACCACCGCCCCAAGCCGTCAGTTGAACTTGGTTCGAGTTCGATTGGAGATTTGAAACATTAACTGTTTCTCCTGCCAAAAAATCTACTGTATATGTGCGTTCCCGTTGTCTTAACACGGAGGGGCAAGGTGTAGCAAATTGTGCCTTCTCCTTGAGATTCACCTCTTCATACCGCACATCGGCAGGGCATCGTTCCGGCGCTGGCGGCATCAGCTGTCCTGAGTTTGACCGCTTATCATCATTTCCGGTGGTACTGGCAATTAGCCATAGCTTGTTTGTCTCCGGTCCGCTGGTTGCGCCATTTGGTCCTATTACCAGATCCGCATTCACGCGAACTACGCATTCTAAGTCAGTTGTTCGATATTCCCAAATACCCTTACTAATCTCTTTATAAAGTTGAGTTTTCAAACTTGATTCAACCAAATTTTCAGGAGGAAATATCCACTGCGTCCAATCTTCACTTGTCCCGTTTAATATGACTATGGTCGATTCGTCAGTTTTTGTAGTGATTTTCTGAAGTCTGTCTTTGATATCGTATTCATAAGTTTCGTAAACAGACTTGGTCTTTTCTAAGGCAAGAAGATCGGCGATCGTACTTGGGTGGGCTGCTTGGTACTCTGAAAAGTAGGATGCTCTAGTTTGATAAGTATCCGTTTGTTTAGTTTTTAGTTTGCACTCCAGCTTGTCTTCGTAGCGAAAAGTTTCAATATCGATTTGCGCAGTTACCAGTGTCAACTTTGGTGCATATTCGGCTTGCAATGTTTTTGGAACAACAAGCCCATATGGTCTTTCCGTCGTCGTCGTTATTGTTAAAACATGGTTTGGTCTATCCCATTTTTGTATTTTGGTGGTGCGCCCGATCACCACAGTGGTGCTGTTATAGCTTGGATCAATTGTCCTCGCATCGGCATACTGTTCGTCAGTATCATCCAGAAATTGTGTCGGGTAAACGTATATTCCTGTCCCCGCAGCCTTGATAATTTCACACGGTGTCTCGCTGCCCTCTAATCGCTTGTACCAAATTTCATCCCTACCGATTTGAACATTAGTCCCACCACCACCAGCAATATTTGCTATTGCTACCTGGAAAGTTTCATTATTATCTATCCACCCAAATCTGTTGTTTGCGTAAAGCAGCTTCCCTGCCGATTCTAGATACGATCCAGACAGATTTAGGGCATTATTATAGATAACAGATGGTAGCGCCCCGCCTACACCGTTAATGCCAGCCCTAGACAAAAGTGTAGTGATTAGGAGAGAGGCTGGTCTATCTCGACCTGCCACATAGTCAAGAATCGGGTCTTTATAATCAGTGCTACCATCACCACTCGGGCTAACCTCCGCCACAAGAAAATGGTCGAACTCGACTGAATTAGTTGGTTCCTTAAAGCGTAACAGTGCAATCAAATCCCCCACGTCCAGCGTTAGCTGCTGCTTCTCCACATCATATTTTGGCGTGAGAATACGCAGTGTGCCACGGGGGTGTCGCTGCAGCACACCTTGGCTATTGGCAACATCTACGGTAATCGCCGTTCCCCGACAAAACCGCGTCGTATTCTTGCGATCGTCCAGTGACTCATCAAAATCTAACGCCGTACCCAGTACAATTGTACCAGTGAAACTAATCAGCCCAGACCCGTCCAAGTGGGAATCTGACCCTTGAAATGAAATTAAACAAGGGGAGTAGTCCTTACCGCTGATAATCAGTCTGATTTTTCTGGCTGATTGGTTGACCGTCATGCTGACACCTTGTCTAATTCTCGCAGCGTGAAAGTCACAATATATGGATAAATCCCGTTGTAGGTTTTTTGTGATTTAGGTTCAAAAAGTCGAGCGTAGAATTGTGCTGGATATGCTACACCACCAGAGAAAGTCGTAACGGTTCCACCATTCGCCAAGGATCTAGTCTTGGTTCCTGACTCTATTAATTCTTGGTTATTATCGTCTATAAGGATGCGGTAGTTTTGCCCTGTGCGGCGCAGGCTATCACTTTGAAGATATATCGCGTAGAGAGAGTGCCACTGTTCAATGGTGGTTACGGCGCCCACCGACCAGATATGCTTGGGTTCATAAGCAGGACCGCTGTCCAACGGAGTGCCTGCGATCGCGTACTCTGTCTGACCAGTTTCAGCTAGGGTGCGATCGTAATTGGTAAATTGGGTGAAGGTGACTGTGAGTCCGTTAAGGCTTAGCGAGAGTGTCATCAGTAAAAGTAAAACTGGTCGCCGTTTTCAGATTGCCCAATTAATACAAGGCGCGAAGTCCTTCGTGTGAAGTTGGGAACGGAAAGATGCCTTATCTTTTTGTTCCCAACTGACGAACATAAATGCGCCGTAAAATGCCGTGTCGTTATAGCCCCGCCCCCATTAACTCACCACGTGACAAATCATTAATAAGGCTAGCTGCGTCATCAACTGGGCTGTGGGACATTACAGTTAAGCTTCGCGGCGTTTTGTTGCTCGTTGCCATTGAATCAATCAGCTTGTCAAGTCGCTGCTCGATCCCTTGATTGGCACTTTTTAGGGATTCTGTAAACTGAAGAAAGCCAGTGGTGGTATCTACTGGCTTAATTGTGGAGTTGGCTAGAGCATCAGCAGTTTTGTCAACTGGCATACCGAAACGCGAAGTCTGCCGGATAGAGTACTCTACCCGGCGAGCTTCGCGTTCCTCGCGTTGTCGCTGATAGGCTTCAAAAATATTCTCCATTGGCATCTGTTTAACCACAGCGGTGCGAATTCTGCCGGCGGAATATTCCCCCGGCAGATTCGCATTCTTGCCACCTGTGGTCTGTGAAGTCGAAAGAATACTCTTATCTATTTTTAAAGATTTATCAGTTGGCAACAAAGAAAGAGGATTTTTATCAACGGAATTAATTATCTTGTCTAGCCGTTCTTCGATTCCCTGATTTGCAGATTTCAAGGATTGAGAAAACTGAGTATATGTGGCATCTTGTCGCGTTTTTGGTGTCAGAGATTGTGCAGGATCTGTACCCGTAGAAGCAGTAACCGTGGCGGGAGTGACTGTAACACCTGGTCCGGCGATATTAACTGTATTTCTAGTCTCTTGGATTTCGCCAAACAATTTGGCTTTATTAATCCGAAGATTGTAATCGAAGGGCTTTTCTCCTTTTTTCGGAATGAACGGGTTCTCCCCGTCCAATGCTGTACTTGACTTCCCTCCAGTATTAAAACCCTTGGATAACTGGTTCGCCAATACCTCTACCGATTCCAAAGCATTCGCCTGCTTGTGTGCATTGTTGGCTGCTACCTCTTGAGCTAAAGCACCCTTTTGTGTCGCCTCCTGCGCCAGAGTCGCATTCTTGGCAAGTTCGTCCTGGACTAACACATTCTCCTTAGAGGACTCAAGCCGCCGATCTGCCAACTCTATCCCACGAGACGCCAACTCCACCCCAACTTTTGCCGACTGAATTTCAATGGGGTCTTTCTTGATCTGCGCCTTCCTGAGTTCCGCATCTGCTTCCAGTCTAGCTTTTTGGGCAGCCAGTTGTCCGGATTCTGCTTCAAACTCTGCGGTTTGTGCTGCAATTAATTGGCGCTTGAGTTCAAGCTGTAATGACTCGCGTTGAAACTCTTGTTCTGTTTTCAGCGCTTCTAGCTTCTTGTTGGCAATTTCCTCCTCTATTTTTTGGCGCTGCTGAAGAATACTTAGTTCATTAGTTCCAAACCCCGCGTTTTGTAACTGCCGAGAAGCCTCATTCCTGACTAATGGGTCAGTATTGGGGTCAGATACTTTGCGACTTAATTCAAGGGCGCGGTTGGAAGCATCACGGCGAATTTCTAGTCCCGACACTGCGGCGTCTGATACTGCTTTGCTCAAGTCATTGCGACTCTGGGAAAGCTTAGTTGTTCGTTCCAGGCTTTGGTTGAGTAATTCCAGCCCAGCCTTTTCCCGATCCAAGTAGCCAGTTGCCAACTTGAAGCGATTCTCTTCGACTTTCTGGGCGCGTTCAATGCCGTTAATTTCTTGCTCTTGCTTATTCTTAATTAAGTCAATTTCCGTCTGGATTTGCTGTTGGCGCAACCGTTCAATTTCAGCCAACAATTCACGCTTCTTATCAGCAGCATCCTTCTCTGCCAATTTTAATTTATCAACCCCAGCCAATTGCTCTTGCAACGTCCCAATCTGTCTCGTTGTGGCAGTTGACTGGGTATTCAGCGTAACACCAGTCTTGGCTAATTCCAGCCCCTTCTCATCAACTTCTGGTTGCTTGAACTGTTCTAAAAATTGCTGTTGAACGCTGGTATTCGCTTGTGATACTTCTAGTTCTAATTGCTGTTTACGACGCTGGAAAGTCTTCTCAACGGCAGCCCGATAATTTTCTTGACCCTGAATCTGCTTGTCGATCAGATTCTGATTCGCCTGTGCCAGTTCTATGTTAAGAGCAAGTTCTTTATCATTGGCAGCCCGTGCAGAAAGCAGTCCATTTGCACGTAATTCCTTCGTTTTGGCAATTTCACTTTTGATGAATTCAATCTGCTTTCTGGCAGTATCCTGGTCAATTTCATTCTGCTTTTTAGGCGCTTCGACAGAATCAAGTTTAGCATCAAAGATCCCTTTCTTGACTTCAGTGGTAGCCTGTACCGTCTTCAGTTCTAGCCGCTGTTTCTCAATCTGGAAATTGTGTTCAACTTCAGCCCGTAATTGCTCTTGACTCTGGATTTGTAAATCTACTAATTTTGTATCAGCTTGCGCTAACTGCTTTTTGAGAGCAATTTCATTTTCAGTAGCTGCCGTGTTCGTGATAATCTTCTGCGCTTTCTCGTATCTATTCTGTTCTATTTTCTTATTAATTAAGGCAATCTCTCCCCTTGCTGCCTCTTGGTCAACGAGGTTCTGTTGCTTGGGTGCGTCTATTGTGGGGTCAATGTCCCCCTTTACCACGCCTTGCTTAATGGCGATCGCGCCGCTAGCCTGAGTTTGATTAATGACAAATTCAGCCTTCTTGTTGGCAAGTTCTAGAGCTTCCAACTTACGGGCATTAGTAGCATCAAATACCGCTAGCTGTTGTTCGGCGGACTGCTTCTGCAAATTAGTTTGTTCGGTCGTAAGTTCTCGCTGCCTTTCCGCAAACTGTTCTGCACCCACCTTACCTTGATTGTGGTATTCATTCAACACTGCTAACTGCGTGTCAACATTGCGCTGCTGTATCTTGGTACTGTTGAGTTGAATTCTGGCAATCTTTTCGGCTGCTTCAGTTTCAGAAATAGTGCGGGAAAGCAATCCCTTTTTCACTGCTTCCGTCTTGACATTTTCCACCTGCTGTATCCTTGCCGTGACGTTGGCAGCGCCAAATTGAATTTCTGATAAAGTATTATCCTGCGTGATTTGCTGAACCTTCTGTTTGGCATCCACCGCCGTGACATTAGCCTGCTTGGTCTTTAACTCCTGTTCGCGAGCGGCTTTAATTTTCTCCAGTATCGCTTTATCCGACTCGTCTTTGGTATTAGCTAGGATATCGCTGACCTGTGCCACGGAAGACGTTGGCGACACACCCAGCCTTTGTAACTGAGGTTGAAGTCCTGGGGCGGCAAGTTGTTCGTTCAGACCGTCAAGCAGTCTCTGCTGATTTTCAGCGTCGCTGGATGCCACATCTCTTGCCGTTATGGCATCAGTGAGCGATCGCTCTTTACCTGCTAGCCGATTGGTAGCAAACCCTGAAAAATTGGCTTGTGCTGACTGGAAGTTGCGATCGGTTGCACGTAACTGATTGGTTTCTTGCCCGGATGCTAGGGTTAGGTTTAGTTTTCTAAATGCATCAGTGAAGGCGAGGATGGGGTTAACATTAAAAGCTGCAAGTGTAGCTTCTAAGGAATTTTTTTGCTGCAGAAGTGCTTCTATGTTTTTCTTGTAGCTTTCAGTTAGTTCGTCTACTTTCTCTTGTCCGAGGTTGTCAAGTACCTCTGGACGTTTAAGCCCTTCAAGGCTTGCCTTGTAAGAATTAATGCCTTGATTTAGACTTGCAAGAGTGTCGTTATAAGGCTTAGCGATGTCCCCACGTTTATTGGTAAGGTTATTGATATCTGTAGACTCTTGCGTTAATTGAGTTTGAATTTTGGCCGGAATCGCCCTTCCCTTGTCTGTGAAATCGCGCTTTGCCTGAGATTGAAGAATTTGTCTCTGAACTGATTCATATCGTAAGGTTTTATCAATGATGGGGATCTGCCCCAGTTCGCTTTGTTGATTCTTTATTTCGTCCTCTCTCAGTCTTGCACCAGCCAAGAGTTTGTTTGTCGCTTGCTGAAGAAGCTTGTCGCTATCCAACACCCTAGTTTTTTCTGATTCTCCAGTTGTAGCAAGCTTTGGAATGTTTGTGAAGGTATGCTGGATGGCAAAGTTAGCTGGATCAATCAAGAAATCGTCAACAAATCGCCCAACACCACTGCTAGCGCGAGGACGCTCTTCTTTTTCTTGTCCGTTGGGAATCCCGAGTCGCCTATTTTGCTCTGCCTCAAATGCTTTTTCGGAGGCGTCTGCCGCCCTAATGGCGGACTTTGCGGCTTCGTCAAAGGACTTAACTAGGTCGGTATTAACTTGCTCGTTTAGTAACTTAACAACTTCTAGGACTGCGAATATGCTAGCTCCAAGCTTTACTTCAAAGGAGTTATTAACTATCTGCGCCAGTGTCTGGAATGCGCCTCCCAACGTGCCTGTCGCTGCCCTAGTAAGTATTAAATTTACTATGACAGAACGGAGGGCGTTAGCGATATTTACTGAGAGAACTACGACGACAGAAGCGAGGATTGCTAATAGTTCTTGGCTTGCACCAGCAGCAATCTCAAGCGCCCCCGACAATGCTTTTAGTCCTGGAACAACGACAGGCGCGATTCCCTCACCGACTCCTTGTTGAAAAGACTGGAAGGAGTTTTGAAGTTTAAATATCGCGCTTTGAGCATTGTCCGATGCGGTTTTAGAGCTTTCTCCAAATTCTGATTGCAGCTGCTTGGCAAATTTGGGTAGAAAGTCTTGAGACAAGACCTGGCCAGTTTCTAGTAGGCGAGAAAACTCTTCCTCGGTTGTGCCCATTGCCCTAGAAGCGATGCTAAATGCGCCAGGGATACGAGTGCCTAATTCCAGCCGCAGTGCTTCTGAGGAGACTTTGCCGTCGCTTAAAATTTTCTCTAGCGCTCCCATCGCCCCCGTCGTGTCTTCGGCACTGAGGGACAAGACTGTCGATGCTTGAGCTATCCCCGTGAACAATTCCCTTGTCTGCCGTCCTTCTAGCGAAGTGTTGCGAGCAGCAGCAGCAAGCTGGGTAAAGCCCTGTGTTGATGCTTGCAAAGGAATGGCTAGATCGTTAACTTGTTCTCGGACGAATTTTAAATTGGTGGCACCGCCAGCAGTGCCACCCGATGCGAAGTTAAGGGCGGTTTTTAGTTTGTCGAATTCTACGTAGGCTTTAAAGGCGTCGGTAGTAAGCTGAGTGAAGAGATTTTGTAAAATAAAAAACCCATTAAATGCCAAAAAGCCTTTAGCTAGATTACCAATGACACTTAGTCCCTTTGCCTCCACCCCGGATAGCTTGCTGAGCACGTTGTCCAAAAAACTGAATTTTTGCGGTGCAAGAGACTCTACATCGACATTCAAGCTGACCTTACCTTCGCCCTGCAATTTTTTCAGCTTATTTGTATAAATATCAATTTCTTGATTAATTTGCGTAAAGGGAATTCCAAGCTCTTTCAGATTTTTTTCTAAAGCTTTGACGCTGTTGTCAAGCTCTTGAAAATTTTTCGCGCTTTGTTTGCTACCAAAACGAGCCGCTGCCTCTCCCAGTTCGCTAAATCTTTGCTGTAGTTCTATTAAACTTTTTGCTTGTGATGGCGTAGCACCCTCCGGTCCAATTTTAGATCCAACTAAATTGGCTATGCCTTCAGCGTTTTCGGTAATGTAGCGAGCCTTTTGAACGGTCGCACTTTTTGAGCGCTCTTGAAAAAAGCCAAAAGGGTTTGCTTTGACTTGATCAACTACTTTCTGCTTTCTAGCGCGTTCCTTATTTGTATCAGCTATAGCTACGTCAGCACCAACTGAAGGATCTATTTCATTCAGTGATTCTAGTCCGGCAAGTCTGGTATCAACTTTTTCTAGTTCTTTCTTGATAGTCTGAGCTTGCTCAAGTAGCTTGATAGTAGTTTTTAATTCTAGCCAGGACTTACGCAACTGGCATAAGGCGATCGCCACATTTAGTACATAAGTA
>CAZZYE010000270.1:0-8659 GCA_964658145.1 uncultured Stigonema sp. | reverse complement strand
AGCCGGATTGGTTGGTGGTTTAGTCGGTCAGGTGGCGGGTGCCGCAGGAAACCCAGCAGAATTGGTTGGTGGTTTAGCCGATCAAGTGGCAGGTGCCGCAGGAAACCCAGCAGGATTGGTTGGTGGGTTAGTCGGTCAAGTGGGTGGATTGGCAGGCGGATTACCAGGGCAATCTACAGCAGCTTCGGGAACCCACCCTGCTGGAGCAACTGCTCTATCCGTCGAAGTCGTTACCCAACTGGCTGGACTAGTCGGTCAGTTAACTGCTTTAATCGTTCAGCTCAGTCAGATGATCCATCAACTCACAACAGTCAATCAAGCCGGGGCGGGATTATCACCTCAACACCTGGCACAACTTGCTTACTCAAAACAAGTTCCAGGAGTAGCATCTCAAGGAACACCCGGAATTGCAGGCTTATCACCTCAACAGCTAGCACAAATTGCTTACTTACAGCAAGTTCCAGGAATAGCATCTCAAGGAACACCCGGAATTGTCGGCTTATTACAGCAACAGCTTGTACAACAACTGGCACAAATGGCTTACTCACAGCAAGTGCCCGGAATCGCTGGTTTATTACAGCAACAGCTTATACAACAACAACTGGCACAAATGGCTTACTCACAGCAAGTGCCAGGAATAGCATCTCAAGTAGCACCTGGAATGCCTGCCAACTCACTGGAACTGCTTGCTCAACTGCTAGCATCTAGACCATAAAATCTCTGTAAATCTATCATTACCGAAGAAAGGCAGAGGGCATTCGTCAGAAGGCATTCGGGAAGAGATCCAATGATGTGCTCTTCGGCACTCGGGTTTAAAGCACCTTTATTCATTTATGAAGAAAGAAGAAAATATGTCCGATCGAGACGCACAGCGCGCGAAGCTCTCCGGGGGAAACTTCCCCCGGAAGACTTCGCGAGAAATACTACGTCCTTATTAAAGCCCCTAAATTTATTTATGGGGATTTCCTTCAGCATAGCTGACGAATGCCTTCTGCCTTGCCGCCCTTGGCGGCTTTACCTCTCAATAATTGAGAGATAATTTGCAACCAATGCATTTTTAAGAGGGAGAGCTTGCAACTATCCTTAATCTTTCCCTATCTATTATTTCTGCTTGATTGTGGAAAAATTATCTAAATTTTTATTAACCCTCTCGCTATTCTCTCTAGCAAGTCGCTTACTCCTGAGCAGTTTTGTTCCATTGCTTTTTGTTCCCACCATTCTTTAGAGGTAGGCGTTAAGGATGCATCCAATTTAACTTTCTTCTCTCCCCATATAGTTTTTCTTGTCATCTAGTTGACACTCATTTACTCTTGGTATACAATACCACTATAAGTTAAAAAGTTGATAAATCAGTGAGTAAAAACGCAAAGAAAAAGAAATCTTTGATTAGTCAGCTAACAACCCGTAGTAAGAGCAAAGTTAAGACAAACACCCCTTTATATCACATTCGTCGTGGTATTGAGACGAAACTGCCCGAACATATATTTTTAGAGGACTGGGGAAATTACTACCAGTCAATTATAAGAAGTGGTTTAAACGATATGCAACGAGGTATGTCTGAAGAGGATATTGAGCATACTTATCAAAAGCGTTTCAATATCCAATGGGCATGGGCTGATAGTATCGCTACTCAGGTTTCTTCTACCTTTGCTCAACTTACAACAGCCAAGGAAAATCAGTTAAATGAATTAACAGAGGATATCAAAAAAGGGAAAGAAAAAGTTACTCAAGCCATTGAAAATTTAACAAAAACTTTAGCTAATCCTACCAAAAAAGGTCTAAAAGGATTTGATAAAAAGCTCTTAGGTATTCGTTCCAAATTAGATAGACTAAAGCGCAAACAGAGACAACTAGATCAATTATCTGAAGCGACTAGACTACACATCTGCTTTGGTTCAGCAAAGTTATTTAATGCTCAATATCATTTAGAGGAAAACGGATACGCTAACCATGAAGAATGGTTGGAGGATTGGCAGAAAAAGCGTGGGGGAAATTTCTATTCTGTGGGGAAAGGGTCTGTAAATGGTAACAATACAATGACCCCTATCCATTGGTTAGGAGGAGATTGCTTTACCGTCACCATTAAAGTCCCTGTATTTCTCCTTGAGGATCATGGTGAGAAGATTGTTATTCCTTTTGAGATTAAGGAAGGGCAACGGAAAGCTGATTTACTTTATGCACTTGAGGCAAATAAACCTGTTACGGTTCAGTGCTTTAGAAGGGAAGAGAAAAATGAACAATGGTATATTCACCTTACTACATATGTTCAGGATGTTCCTACTACAACCAGCAAGAAAAATGGTTGTGTTGGTTTAGACTTGAATGCAGATTGTATCGACGTAATCTACATTAAGCCAGATGGGAATCCAAAACGGGATAAAACCTCACAAGTTTTATTTAGCTTCCCCCTACCATCCGGAACGACTGGACAAAAGAAAGCCGAGATTCGGAATATTGCTGCCCAAATTGTGAGGCTAGCTGAATGCTTCCAATGCCCGATCGCTTGTGAGAATCTGGATTTTAGTAAGAAAAAAGCATCATTGCGCCACTCTGGAAGTAAGGGTTACAACAGGATGCTTTCAGGTTTCGTTTATGATACCTTCCGTTCTTGCTTGGTAGCTAGAGCCGAGAAATATGGTGTAGAGGTGATATTCGTCTCTCCCGCTTTTAGCAGCGTTATAGGGATGGTTAAATACATGCCCAAATATGCGCTCTCGTCAGGAACGGCAGCAGCGATGGTAATCGCTAGAAGAGCATTAGGTTTCAAAGAGCGCATACCGAAAGAATGGCTAACCCGTTTATCTTTTAGTGCTGAACCTGTGGATTCAGAGCTAGATGGTTTTGGTGTCAGGTGGAAAACTATCTCTAATCTGATTAGGGAGAAGTGGGTACGCCGTCACCAGTTGTTCAACAAGGGCGTAAGTCCTAGAGGTCTTAGAAGTTCCCCTAATTCGGGAAAGCCGAAGTGCTACTTCACAAACAAGTAGAGACGTTGAGCAAGGTTACAAATAAGTCTGAGTCGCCGATGCAGACGAACGATTAGAACAAGTGGAAATGAAAGAGAACCTAGGGAAAGGTTTTGTGGGGCTGAGCGCCGAGATCAACTCACAGCAAGTCTGAGAGCATCGATCAACTCGGACAGGTAAACCATAACCTACTATTATCTGACAAATTTACAGGTTCTCATAGGTTTTAAGAAGGTGATGCTGGCAAAATCCCTAGAGAAAAAGGCTGACCAGCAAGTGCTGACCGCGAATGCCAGTACCAATTCTTACAGCAGTTCCGAAAACAGCAATTTTCCTAAATCTGAAGAACCGTCGGTCAAAGCTATGGGTCGTCCTAGATCTACTGGGTATAAAAATTCATCATCAACTGATCATAACGCTCTTTACCCAGAACCTGCAATGCAACCGACACTAGAAGCAGTTGGCGGCTTAAGTGAAGTGCTTACAGAACTGCGCGACTTGGTGGCGCTACCGCTAAAGCGTCCGGATTTACTAGCAAAGCTGGGATTAGAGCCTACGCGAGGAGTTTTGCTCATCGGTCCTCCAGGCACTGGTAAAACCCTAACTGTTCGCGCCTTCGTAGCAGAACTGGGTGTGAATTATATCGCTATTGCTGGTCCTGAGGTCGTGGGGAAGTACTATGGTGAAGCAGAGGCGCGTCTGCGGCAGATTTTCCAGAAAGCAATGGGGTCAGCTCCTTGCCTGATTTTTATTGACGAGATTGACAGCCTTGCACCAGACCGCGCTAGTGTGGAAGGTGAAGTTGAGAAGCGCGTCGTTGCTCAACTCCTTAGCCTGATGGATGGCTTTGCTCAACTGAAGGGGGTGATAGTTCTAGCAGCAACTAACTGTCCCCATCGCGTAGATCCTGCTCTGCGTCGCCCAGGTCGGTTTGACCGCGAAGTGTATTTCCGCATCCCAGATCGCAACGGTCGGTGGGAAATTCTCAAGATTCAGACTCGCGCAATGCCCTTGGAGGGAACTGTCGATTTGGGTGCGATCGCCGATCTGGCTATTGGATTTGTTGGTGCTGACTTGCGCTCCCTCTGTCAAAAAGCAGCTTATAACGCCTTACACAGATCCTCTCTCTCTCTGGACTCACCTTTACCAGATGATTTGGGGATTAGTCAGCAAGATTTTTTACAAGCCTTGAAGGATATTAAGCCCTCCATCCTACGTCCAGTGGCAATTGAAACCCCCTCTGTGACCTGGGATCAAATCGGTGGGCTAGAAACCGTTAAATGTATCTTGCAAGAATCTGTAGAGGGTGCATTGCTTTATCCCGAACTCTACCGTCAGATGAAAGCCATATCTCCACGGGGTATTCTGCTTTGGGGACCGCCGGGAACTGGCAAAACCCTGCTGGCAAAAGCTGTAGCTGCTCAAGCAAGGGCAAACTTTATTGCTGTCAATGGAGCAGAACTGCACAGTCGTTGGGTAGGTGCATCGGAGCAAGCTGTGCGGGATTTGTTTACCAGAGCAAGGCAAGCAGCGCCCTGTGTCATCTTTATTGATGAGATTGATACCCTTGTCCCTGTGAGAGGGGGTGACAACAGTGACTCTGGCGTAAGCGCTCGTGTTGTTGGTCAACTTCTTACAGAGATGGATGGTATCCAATCCTGCGACAACGTTCTGATTATCGCCGCAACCAATCGACCAGATATCCTTGACCCGGCTGTGTTAAGAGCAGGTCGCCTGGATTTGCAACTTAAGGTGGATCTCCCCGATATCACAAGTCGCCTGCAAATTTTGCAGGTTCACAATCGCGATCGCCCCTTGGCAGAAGATGTCAACTTGGCAGCTTGGGCTGTGCGTACAGAAGGTTGGAACGGTGCAGAACTTGCGCTAGTGAGCAATCAGGCTACTCTGCAAGCTATTCGACGCTATCGTGCCCAAGGATTCACCAACCCAACTGCTCCAAGTATTATCGCTGCGGATTTTGAAACTGCCTATCAATCTCTGCTAGAACGGCGGTACAGTTATGAAAATAGACGCGGGGACAAGGGGCGGTGACGCGGGGAAATCTTTACTCTCTGGGTCACTGCGTCCTCTTCATTAGACATCTCCGAAAAAGAATGTAGAGACGCGAAATTTCGCGTCTCTACAAGGATTTCAAGTAATGCATAATTAATTTCTGGAGATGTCTATTAAATGATATCTAGTATCTAGTAAACAAAAGACAGAAAAAGTTTTATGAGTGGTAGTCCCAAGTTTTCAGAGGCGGAAATTGCCGAGTGGAAGCAAAAAATTCTGGAAGCCGATCGCCAACGGCGAAAAGAAGCAGAAGCCAGACGACGGGAGGAAGCCGAAGAACAGGAACGACAACGGCAACTAGAAATGTCTCGTGACCAAACCCATGCACGGGTTCAGGTACTGTTGTCAGATTTACACTCTTGTTGGGGTAATTTTTATCTTCAAGAAGCAGTGGTATTGCAATATAGATGTGAGAATCAACAGGAGGCGATCGCAACTGCTGAGTTAGAGACACAACTGCTGGCTATCTCAGAAGAACTAGTGAGAATTGAACTGGCAATGCAAGAAGCAAGCAAGCGCAAGCGCCGGGATGAGGCAGAAAAGAAACGACGAAAAGACATTGAGCGACAACAGTTTGAACTAGAGGAACTACAACACCAGGTAGCGCAAATTCGCGAGGCAGAAGCCTTGAAGTTCGATGCTGCGGGTAGGCAACTATTGCAGTGCGTTTTCCAAAATCTGCTTCAAGCGATCGCCCAAGGTGACCCAGTGGCGGTGCGGCGACCTCTGGCAGAAGCAACGGCGCTGGTGCAGAAGCACGTCCGTCAAATTGCCCAAGGGCAGACAAATTGCCAACAGCAAAAGACACAAGCAAATCGGCAACTGGCAGAACTCCAAGTCATTCTAGCAGGTTTGAAGGCTGACCCGGTAGTGATGCGCTGGCAAAGTTCAGCTGTGACAGAATTAGAGAACCAGATTAATGCAGCACAACTGGCGATCACAGATGGTCGGCTCACACAGGTGATATCTTGCTTAAGTCAGAGTCACCAGCGCTCTCAATCGATGCTCGAAGCCGCCAACACCGCTCAAATACAAGCAGAGCGACGCGATTATATTGCTGACAGTATTGCTCAGACATTGCAAGAAATGGGTTTCAGCATTACATTTCATCAACCAGAGCATCCCGATCATCCAGCCAGTGCGATGATTTTAGGAGCCACGACCCAAACGGGTAAAGGCATTAGTGTCAGCGTCCCCATAGCGGGACAGGTGTTTTATGACGTGGACGGCTATGTCAAGCATAGCATTACAACGATAGACGGCAACACCGCTGCCATCTGTGACGAAGCAGAACAGGTGCTTACTGAAATGCACACTGCCCTAGAGGATAAATTTGGTGTCAAGATGGGCGAAGTGCTATGGCAGGGAAAAGACCCCAATCGCGCCCGACCTCATGCTGAGCAGTTGCCTAGCGGTCAGCGCTATCAAAAACTTCGAGCCTTTGTTACTCGTAATGTGTCCACATCCGAATAACTTTCACCGTTTTTTCTCCTTCAATTACTTGGTAAACAAGTCGGTGTTGAATATTAATTCTTCGCGAGTAATAGCCTTGTAAATCACCAATAAGTTTTTCGTAAGGGGGAGGAGTTTGAAACGGATTATCCTTAAGCACACACAGAAGAGTAAATGCTTTTTCTTTTAACCCTGCCGAGGCAATTTTCTTAGCATCTTTTTCTGCCTGTTTTGTAAGTACAATATGCCAAGTACTCACCAATCTATATCCTCAAGCGGTGTGCATTCTGCGACTGGTTCAAGCCCCCCTTCAACTATCGACTGGCGCATTCCTGGAATTGAGACAAGAAAGAGCGTTTCTTGGATTGCGTTCCAGTCCTCCTCTGACACCAGTACCGCGTTGTTCCGCTTTCCAGTAATCAGAATCGGTTCATGAGCTGCTGCTGCCTCGTCAATGAGGTTATAGAGGTTTGATCGGGCTTGTGTGGCGGAGATGGCATTCATCGGCACAGTTAATAAGACTAACATCTTCCATTGTACGCAATTACGTACATAATGGCAAGTAGCCCCGATTTAAGAGCCTGGGGGAACGCATCTTTATTCTTTGTGTTAATCAACACCGCTGCCATCTGTGACGAAGCAGAACAGGTGCTTACTGAAATGCACACTGCTCTAGAGGATAAATTTGGTGTCAAGATGGGCGAAGTGCTATGGCAGGGAAAAAACCCCAATCGCGCCCGACCTCATGCTGAGCAGTTGCCTAGCGGTCAGCGATCACGCAGTCGTTCTTTATAGCTTTATCGAGCGGTGCATATTATAATACGTTATATTCTAGCTTGATTGTGGCAAGGAGTCTGCATTGTGTCTCTTAGAGAAGAATGGTACGCTGCTCGAATGCAACGCCAACAGGAAGTTCGCGAACGTCAACAGCAGGTAGCTGTGTTCCTAGAGGAAACACGGTTGCATCAGCAGCAAGTCTGGTTTGAACAGGCTCAATCTAGGGCAGCCTATGTGGCAGCTTTGCGAGATTATGTTTGGGGGACAACTCCCACTCCTGTTCAAGGCAGTAACATAGGAACTGGGTCAGCTAAACCAATAAGCTTCAACCAAATTTGATAGGTAGCTTGATCGCGATCGCAGAGGAATCGGACTGATGAACCCGAATCAGTTCTGGCGAATGTTTGAAGACGAATGGTTTACTCCCAAGTATCGCCTAAAGAAGCTGTTAGGTGCGGGATCGTTTGGCGCTGTATTTCTCGCAGACGATGTCGTTGCCGATCGCGTCATGAGGGAAGTTGCCATCAAAATTTTTGACCACGAAAGCGGACAGCAAGAGCGTCAAATTGCAGAGTTGCAAACTGCTATCTCTCTCAAACATCCTAGCCTGCTGGAGGGTTTCAGTGCCGAACAAGGTTGGCTCAAAGGGATTGAGTGTCTCGGTTTAGTCATGGAACTGGCTCAAGAGTCCCTAGCCTCGCAGTTGCAACAAGGCAGTTTACCCTTAGCATCCGTCAAAGCTTTGGTGAAGAATTTGGCGGATGCCCTGCATTATTTGCACGATCGCGCCATTGTGCATCGAGACTTAAAACCTGCCAATATCTTGCAAGTGGGCGGACAGTGGAAGCTGACAGATTTTGGGATTTCCCGACTCTTGGAGAACCGCAACGGCAGTGATACCGCCGCCAGTCACCAAGTGGGAACCCTCGCTTACGCACCCCCAGAATCACACACGGGTAAGATTAGTTTGACGTGGGACTTGTGGTCGCTGGGGGTGGTCATCGCTGAAACGTTAACGGGCAAACATCCCTTTGCGGGCAACACCATGCAAGAGATGATGCACCGGGTGACAATTGAAGACCCAGACCTCCCCTCAGAACTACCTGCTCCCTTTGCCTCAATTATCCAGGGTTGCCTGATCAAAGACTACAGAAAGCGCTGGACAGCCGCCCAAGTTCTCGCTGCTCTCGACCCCACCGCAGATTTAGGCAGAGTAACAGTGCTATTGCCCCTTTCCCCCAGCTTTCGCAAAGTTCTCCCTAAAGAGGCTGGAGCGCAGGGATACGTCTCCATCCCGACCTCTGGTGTGAAAATTCAAGAGCATCCGTCAACAAAGAGCGCAGGGGGAGAAAATTCTCCCTTGTCCCCCTTGTCCCCCTCATCCCCCTCAT
>CAZZYE010000269.1:2966-8714 GCA_964658145.1 uncultured Stigonema sp. | reverse complement strand
TCCACCGCAGCGAGGTTACTGGCAGTCCGTCAAGTATCACAGCTAAACGCTGGAAAGAAGACCGCAGGAATCGACGGCGAAAAAGACCTCACTTTTGAGGAAAGGTTTTCCTTATGTGATGAACTCGGACGCCACGGTAGCAATTGGCATCACCAAGGGCTACGCGAAGTTCCAATTCCCAAAAAGAACGGGACGTTTCGCATCTTGAAAATTCCCACTCTGGGGGATAGAGCTTGGCAGTGCCTAGCAAAATACGCCCTAGAACCAGCACACGAAGCAACCTTCCATGCCAGGAGCTACGGGTTCAGAACAGGACGTTCTGCTCATGATGCCCAGAAATTCATGTTCCAAAACCTAAACTCCAAAGTCAATGGAATAGATAAGCGAGTCATCGAACTCGATATCGAGAAGTGCTTTGACCGGATAAACCACACCTCAATAATGGATAAACTCATTGCTCCTAAGAGTTTGAAGACAGGGATATTCCGTTGTCTCAAATCAGGAGTTAATCCAGAATTCCCCGAACAGGGTACACCCCAAGGGGGGGTGGGTGCGCTACGAAGCGCATAGTGGTAATGCTTAAAGTCAAATTAACAGGAGGTGATTAATAAAACTAACAAGCTGGCAGCTCACCCCAGAGCACCAAGGCTGATTCGGCAGGCGGGGGATAATGAGTAAGAACCCGTTTGAAGCCCGAAGAACAAGGGGCGAAACGTTGGCACTCCGTTACAGCGTTAGGCTCCAAGCCTGAACTTGACTATGGCTACGCAAGGAACCCTTGTCGGAAGCGTCCTCACCTTGAGCGTACCGCTAAATGACGGAGATGGTACGAGACATCAGGTAACCCAGCCTTCTACGCGGTTGGCGAAAAGGTCTTTTGATTCGGACTAAACCGCTCTAGCTATAGGGGTATAAGCTATCGGCTGATGTCGGGGACACTGGGTATGTGTCCTACGGGCGTAAAGAGGGAGCCTAAGGTCAAGTGCAACACGTACCACTATGTACCGGGGCATGATGGTTAACTAACTGGCTACGTGCGGCTGATGTAACCATCATGTGGCAGAGCCGTCGTAGTAGTTTGAGCCGGAAAATAGTCCGGTACATGGCGAAGGACGGCAGTCATTGCAAAGAGGAACGGTAAGGGTATTAGAGAGGACTAAAATGTATGTCCGATATTATCAAAACCCAAAGTAGCCTTGCCATCAAGGCGAAGCATAATCCTCAGCACCAGTTTGACCATCTCTATCGGTTAATTTGCCGAGAAGATTGGATTTACGCTGCCCTAAAATCTGTCCTGACAAATAAAGGGGCAAAAACTGCGGGAATTGACAGTGTAACTAAAAAGGAACTCGCATCAGCTACGGCACAAGCCGAATTTGTGAGCGAATTACGGTCACTACTGCAAACTAAGCAGTTTCGACCAACACCAGTACGCCGAGTATATATTCCCAAAGCGTCGGGCAAGCGTCGTCCATTAGGTATCGCCACCTTAAAAGACCGAGTCGTACAAATGCTATTAAAGATGGTGCTAGAGCCAATATGGGAAAGTGACTTTCTTAACTGCTCCAACGGGTTTCGACCCGGACGCAGAACACAAGATTGTATTGCCCTATTAGACAGCTACATCAACAAGCGTAATAAATACTACTGGGTCATAGAGGGGGATATCAAAGGAGCATTTGACAACATCCACCATGAGATTTTGTTAAAGCTTGTGGCTCAAAGAGTTGCAGATCCTAATCTCCTCAAGTTGGTCGAGCGATTTCTCACAGCCGGAGTGATGGAAGGCGCATTGTTTCAGCGTACAGAAATTGGTACGCCACAAGGTGCTGTTTGCTCTCCTGTGTTTGCGAATATTTATCTACATCAGTTAGACCTCCACTGGTGGAATAAATATGGCAATCTAGACCGCAAACACTCATGAGAAACGCCGAACACAACACTTGGGAAACTGTGCTTTGATACGTTATGCAGACGATTGGCTGCTGTTAACAAACGGCGGTAAAGCCGAAGCATATCGACTACGTGATGAGTTTCAAAATTTTCTCAAACAAGAGTTAAAACTGGAACTTAATATAGAAAAGACACGCGTGACCCATGTGAATGATGGATTTAACTTCCTGGGATTCCACGTTCGACGCTACGTCAGCGCCCACGATAAACCAAAACTATTGGTTACACCTACGCAAGAAGCCCAGTTTCGTCTGAAATCCAAAGTCAAGGAGATGACTGACCGTTCATGTTATCAGGATTCCCCTCTTCTGAAGTTTACTGCTTTAAATGCAGTATTACGAGGTTGGATTGGCTACTATTGTCACTGTAATGCAAAGGAAACAGCCTGCATACCTAGACTTCTGGGTCAATGAACGTCTGTTTCTCTGGTTACAAAAACGACATCGCCTACCACCACGCCGGATTATGAAGATGTATAAATTACGTCAAGTTCATAAAACCGGACAAAGAGATAATTGGGTAATCAGGAACGGGGAAGATGATTTATACCTGTACCGCATGAGTGATAAACCGATTACCAAATATCGGTCACGCTCTCCGGAGAATCCTTATTTTTCTGGTGAGGATTCTACAACACTAACAACTCCGGAAATACCACTACCTGAAAAAATCTGGCTTGGTAATGCCGATAATGATGAATGGCGCGAACTGAAGGAGGAGGTCTTGGCAGAACGCGGAGCCAAATGTGCTGTCTGTGGAAGTACCGAAAGACTCGACTTGCACCATATTAAAGCACGTCGAATTGGTGGTACTGATGTTAAAGAAAACTTACAGCTACTCTGTAGACGTTGCCATGCCCAAACGTCTTCGTTTGGTGAACACAGTCGGTTGCAATGATGGAAAGCCGTGTGAGTTTATCGAAGGAGACATCAGCGCGTGTTTTGACAAAATAGACCATACTATTCTGTTAAAAATACTACTTGATAAAATCCATGACAATCGCTTTATTCGACTCATCAAGGGGCTGCTAGATGCAGGGTACTTAGAAAATTGGAAATACAATTCCACCTATAGTGGTGTACCACAGGGTGCAGTTGTCAGCCCAATACTTTCCAATTTGGTGCTAGATAAGCTGGACAAATACGTCGAACAAGAACTAATCCCAGCATACACGCGAGGTCAACTTTCGTAGTGTCTATCCTCCGTACAATGTACTCACCAAAGCCGCAGCTAAAGCACGAAAAGACGGAAAATTGGAACAAGCACGGAGACTGAACCAACAGGCGCAGTCCATTCCATCCCGTGACCCTAATGACCCTAATTTTCCTCGCCTTTGGTACGTAAGGTACGCCGATGATTTCCTGTTGGGAGTAGTAGGCTCAAAATCCGAAGCGTTGGATATCAAACAGAAAATTGCCACGTTTCTACGTGACGAACTGAAACTGGAACTCAGTGATGAAAAGACGCTCGTAACCCATGCAAGGGACGAAGCAGCTAATTTCCTGGGTTATGAAATCCATATACTACATGCTGATGATAAACACGACCATCGTGGTCAAAGATGTATCAACGGTAGTGTAGGGCTAAGGATTCCTAAAAGCGTAATCACAGACCACTGTGTCAAATATATGCGCTCTGGAAAGCCCATACACTTAACCCAAAGAGTCAATGACGATGCCTATAGTATAGTTAGCCAATATCAAGCGGAGTACCCTTGGAATAGTCCAGTACTATCGCATGGCTTACAACCTCCACACGCTTTCTCAGCTGAAACGAGTTATGGAGCTTTCCCTTGTAAAAACTTTGGCTCATATGTTCAAAACTACTTGTCAGAAAATTTACAAACGGTATCGCACAACCATTGTTACAAAAGATGGTACTTACAAGGTACTACAGATAACAGTGGAACGTGACGAAAAGTTGCCTCTTGTAACCTATTTCGGTGGTGTTTCTTTGCAGTGGAATAAGTGGGTCACAATCGATGATAATCAGGCTAACCATATCTGGAACGGGCGTAGCGAAGTTGTTCAGCGTCTCCTTGCCCAACAATGCGAAATTTGTGGTGCAACGGACAATATTGAAGTCCACCATATCCACAAAAAGCGCAGATATTAAGCAAAAGGGATGTCAGGAACGCCCCGAATGGATGCTTAAAATGTCAGCACGTAAACGTAAAACACGCTTTGGTTTGTCGCCAGTGTCACGAGAAAATCCAATACGGACGCTACGACGGTGATGCCCTCAAACGTAAAAATTAATTACTGGAGAGCTACGTGATACGGAAACGGTCATGCGTAGTTCGGAGGGGGGTGGTTGGACTCGTGCCAATACCGGTAAGCTGGCTACCTACCCTACTGCACGCCCAGATTTAAAAGAGAGGTGCGGGGCATAATAGCCCCCATCGACTCTACCCATCAACATTCAGCTTGAATCAGAACCCCCTATCATTGCCCAAGTAGATAAAGTTTTGGGTGTCGATTTGGGTCGCACTGATATTGCAGTAACCTCAGATGGAGTTAAATACAGTGGAAAACAAATAACTGAAGTTCGAGATAAGTACGCAAGAGTCAGAGCGTCTATCCAGAAAAAAGCCGCGAAAGGCACAAGGAGTAGTCGGCGTCGTTGCCGACGGCTTTTGCAACGGTTGTCCGGCAAAGAAAGACGCTTCCAGTCCCACACAAATCACGTCATCAGTTTCCGCACTGTTCAGCAAGCCAAAGTTAGCAATCAGGCTATCGCTTTGGAAGATTTGACGGGAATTAGGGAGCGAACGAATCAGCAGCCACGCACAAAAACAGAACGCCGACGGGCTAATTCTTGGGCATTTTATCAGCTGCGCCAATTCCTGGTCTATAAAGCCGTGAAATTTGGTGTAAAGCTGATTTTTGTTGACCCTCGCTATACCAGTCAGACTTGCCACAAGTGCTTGCACATTCATCCAATACAAGGCTCATCTTATCGCAGTGGTAAGTCGTTTAACTGTGGTCATTGTGGTTGGAAAGGAGACGCTGATTTTAACGGGGCGAACGTAATTTCGCTTATTGGGGCTGCTGTAAACCAGCCTCGAGGTTCGGGATTGTCGTGTGAGTTAGTTGCCAGAAAGACCACGGTTGAGTATGTGCAGCTTAGCTTATTCGATACCTAGGGCTACTGAAAGCCCACGCCGCCCCTTCGGGGACGGCGCTGGGTTGTTTACTAAATGTAGCTTTAATAGCGCCAAAGCTGCTACTCTGGATTCTCGATCATACTGCCCTCGCAGAATCGGCTGCTGAATCCATGACAATCACGATCGCACTCAATACTGATAATATCAACACCTTGGATATCTCCCCTGCTGTCACAGTGATTGAAGAACTGCTGCAATCTGGGGCGATCGCATCCTATGAGCAGCAGTTGCGCTTTGATATCAACTATGTTTTGCCGGAGAACGATCCACGGGAACTTTCAGAGATTCCAGAAGTGCGGCTGTGGTTTATCCGCCTAGACACTCGCTATCCCTGGTTACCATTTTTACTAGATTGGAAAGCTGGGGAATTTGTCCGTTATGTCGCTATGCTCGTACCCCACCAGTTTAGTATCAAAGAAGGAATTCAGTACAATCCTGAAGCCTTAGAAATCTTTTTAATGCACCTCCTGTTTGTTTTAAGCGATTGGTTACAACAGCAAGCTATCCCCAGCAAATCCCGCCTCCAGTCGATGGCTCAATTGTTGGGTTATGAGTTAGATGATACTTTGTTTGAGATGTTTTAAAAAATTATGAATTATGAATGCTGAATTATGAATTACAGTCAGATG
>CAZZYE010000269.1:0-2956 GCA_964658145.1 uncultured Stigonema sp. | reverse complement strand
TCATAATTACTTGATGTGGCATATTAAATTTAATGCGGTATTGAAAGCATATTCAACTGCTTTAGATTTGCTCGGTAACGCCGCCTGCCAAATCCGATAATCATTGTATTCTAAAATTAAATTTGCTATATCGTCGATTTTAATTTTATTAAGAACATTGTACTGGGCTGATTCAAAATCTTTCAACTTTCCACCGATATTCAAAACTTTCTGTGCAGCTTGAATAAATTCACTTAAAACTGCTTTCATATATTCTTTCCCTGCACCTTCTGCAAAAACAAATGAGGCTTTTAAAGCCATCAATTCTTCTAAAAGAAGATCGGCAATTTCTCTTCCTACGTCCGTATTCCAGTCAGAAGGAAGTTTAACATCCAGATATTCATCTTGATTATATTGATATTGAAGATATTCATTAATATCTACAGTTATGTGAATCAGCTTTTGACCTGCTAATAGTTTTTTTACAGGATTTATACTTGTATCGATAGATAAGTCATGGAATACTTTTTCTTGACCTTCCGGACATTCATACACAAGATAAGTCCAAATGCCTGAATTATCTACATCAGGAATTTCTGGTTGGTAGAAAGTAATTGTTACGTCTTCTTCACACTCAAAATATGCACGAGCTACATCGTTAAATTTCCAAAAATGTAAATTATTGGAGGAGTGCATAATTGTTCTAAAAATTCCAGTCATCTGGTGAGGCTGGCTTTCTACTTGGATATAACGTTTTCCGCTGCTTATAAAGCTATGTAACCGAATCGCCATTTGTTTTTCCTTTTTGATAGTTGATCGCGTTTTTTGTAGATGCACTAGCCTTAAAGCAAGAGATCCGTGAAGCAACGCAGAATAGGGCGCGACATTTTACACCCATAAACTAATCACACCAGGTAAAATTGGCGCTCAAGTAATCTCGCCAGAATGCAGCAAGCCCGAAAGCCTTACTGCACTAAGGTTGCTGATCCTTGTTCTAACCTAAATTTTTCCGCTTTGTTGTTAGTTCACGAACTGACACGTATATCGTTCCCAGAAATAAGAGCGAAAATAACAGGTTTTAGTGAGATTTCGGCAAATATTATTTTTTATCGGAATTTTAATAAATTCGGAATTTTGTAAAGTTTTCTTAATAAATAAGCTTTTTCTTTTTCAGCTGATATGCCTAGGGGAGACAGGAGCCAAGAGTCAGAATACAGGCAGTACGGTTCGGTTAACCATGTTCATCCTTAAAAGATCCCCCCCTAACCCCCCTTAAAAAGGGGGGGGAAATTAGCCCCCCTTTTTAAGGGGGGTTGGGGGGATCAACTGTACAGCCCTTTTATTCTTTGCACTCTTTGTAGGTGGTTAGCTTTGGGTGAGTTGCTGCAAAATCCATTCAACGGCTACGGCTAAATCTTGAGCGATGTAATCTGGTTTTGTGTGGTGTTGGTACTCACCAGCTAAGACGCTAGAGCCAAACCCAGTTTGCACTAAAATACCCACGCAACCAGCATTGTGAGCCATATCCACATCCGTCGCTTTGTCCCCCACCATGAAACTCTTCGCCAAATCCAAATCATGCTCCCAAGCCGCGGCTACCAACATTCCCGTATTCGGTTTACGCCAAGTAGACCAGCGAGTATATGCTGGGTCTTTACCTCCTTCTGGTGGACTGAGGTAGGGACAGTAGTACAGTGCATCTAACTTTGCCCCAGCATCAACTGCCAACAGGTAGCAAAGTCGTTGATGTAAAGCTTGAACATGGCTGTCTGGGTAATAACCTCTAGCTGGTCCAGATTGGTTAGAAACCAGACAACAAAATATTTCGTGGTCATTTAACTGGCGTACAGAATTGGCAACACCGGGGATCAGGTGTAAATCTTCTACCCGGTGAATGTAACCAGCTTCAACATTTAACACGCCATCTCGGTCAAGGAAAACTGCTGGTCTAGCCACCCCAAATTTTCTCCAACACAGCTTTGGGTGGAATATCGCTCATTTTACCTGTGTTCGATTTAATGGCAAGGAATTTATCGCTATGAGGTAACAACTTTGCGGGTTCTGTGGGACCAAATAAGGCGATGGTGTAGGTTTGTACTGCCACACTTAAATGCATCGGCGCACTATCGGTACACAACATCAAGTTTGCCCCAGCTATCATCGCTGCCAACTTGCCAATATCTTCTGGAGTTGTAATCTTAATTTCGGATGCGGTTTCCTTGAGACTACGTACAAACTCTTGATCTTCCGGTCCTTGGATGACAACTATAGGCATATCCGGCTGCTTGTGCTGAAGGTCTTGAATAATTTGCTGCCAATTCTCGACCGGATAGATTTTATCCAAACCTTTAAGCTTGGCTAATTCGCTAGAACCACCGTGAATCAAAATGTAGCCAGTTTCCTTGACTGCCAACCGTTGTTGTTCCTTGTCTGCCCATTCAATATCTGGTTTTGGTACATTGAGTGCTAAATCGGGACAATTCACCTTAATGCCCAATCCTTGGAGGAGGTCATGGTACATAACAGCAGCATACTGCTGTGTTTTCAAAGGGACTGGGTTGGTGAGAAAAGCAGATCCTTTGGCTTTGTAACCAATACGTGTAGGAATTCCAGTTAACCAAAGTAAAAAACCCACTAGCCAGCTTTGCCCCAGAGCAATAGCGACATCGTACTCGCGTTCGCGAATTCTGCCTACCAGATTTGCCCAATCTGCCGTACTGTTACGGTCTTTAAAATCAAATATCAGTACCTCGTGAACTGATTTGCTTACCCGGTAAGCAGCCTTTGACCGGGGTTCTACAACTACATCTATCTGAGCGTTGGGGTAATAGCGCTTCAGGTCATCTAGAGTAGGAAAGAAGAGAATTTGGTCACCTATTCCGCCAGGGACAAGAGCTACTACTCGCATAATATTTATTTACGCTTATTCGCTCCTTATTTTAGGGGAAGATTGGGAATTGTTGGTTGTTAGTTGTTA
>CAZZYE010000268.1:0-8788 GCA_964658145.1 uncultured Stigonema sp. | reverse complement strand
CGTTCGCCCCTACCAAGGGTTTTAACGAACGCATAATTAATTTCTGGAGATGTCTATTAACAATTAGCAACGCTGATATCAATCACCAGTACTACGTTTTGATTTCTCAGTCTTTTTATCTCCTTCCTCAGATATGGGTTTTGCATACTTACCTGGATACTTTTGCTGAAAATACGCTTCCAGCACTTGTAAGACCATTGGTCCACAAATAGTACCGCCATGATCGCCAGTGTTTTCACCAAACCCTACAACCACAATTTCTGGGCGATCGCTAGGACCATAAGCACCAAACCAAGTATGATTTGGACGATTAATACCAGCTTCAGCGGTGCCACTCTTTGCAGAAGTTGGGGGGATTGATGGTACGTCCAAACGCTTGCCTGTACCTTCAGATACAACCTTGCGCAGTCCCTCGCGGAGAATTTTTATAGTTGTGGGTTTCATATTTAAAGATACCCGCCAGCTTTTTGCTTCTTCGTTGTCTTTAAGCAAATGCGGCTGAACTCGATATCCACCATTAGCTGCAACGGAGAACATGATAGCAGATTGTAAAGGTGTTACTTGCAGAGCACCTTGACCGATTGACATATTGATACTGTCACCTACCGTCCAAGGCGTCTTCCAAACTTTCTGCTTCCAAGCTTCATCTGGTACCAAGCCTTTCGATTCTTCGTCTGCAAACTCAACGCCGGTTTTGTGACCTAACCCATATTTACGACTCCATTCAATCAAAGTTGGACCACCGACTCTCCTACCAACTTGATAGAAAAAGGTATCACTACTCATCGCCAGCGCCCCAGTAAATCCCAATGGACCGAATCCAGAGTGGTTCCATTCACTAAATGTCACCCCACCAACAGTGAGGGAACCAAAGGTTTGTAGCACTGTGTTCGGAGAAAATTTACCCGATTCCAGTCCAGCAGTGGTGGTGATAATTTTGAACGTACTGGCGGGTGGAAAGGCGCTGAGGGCACGATTAACCAACGGATGGTCTTTACCTTGTACGCTTTGCCAGTCTTTTTGAGAGAGTCTTTGTTTGGAGAAGATATTCGGGTCAAAGGTGGGGTGAGAAACCAATGCTAAGATAGCACCGTTTTTTGGGTCAAGTGCAACGATCGCACCTTTGGTATTGCCCAAAGCTTTTTCAGCTGCCTGTTGTACATTTATATCTATGGTGAGGTGTATATCTTTACCTGGCTTTGCGTGTTTCTCTCCCAAAACCCGAATTGGGCGACCCTTACTATCTACTTCCACCTGCTGACCGCCCCATTCACCCCGTAGCAGATTTTCATACGCTTTTTCTATTCCCATCTGACCGATCGCATCTCCCAGTCGATATCCTTGCTTCTGCTTTTCTTTTAACTGTTCTGGGGTCAGTTCACGGGTGTAGCCTATTATATGTGCCAGTTGATTTCCGTGCGGATAGTAGCGAACAGCATCAGTATTGATTTCTACGTCTTTCAGTTCGCTTTGATACTCTCTCACTGCCGTAATTTGTGCTTCGCTCAGGTCGCGAGCAATCCGCACGAGTGAAGAAGAGTTGGGACCAGCCTCTTCGAGTTTCTTTTCAATTTCGTCTAAGGATATGTTGAGAATTTTCGATAGACGCGGACCAACAACCGACCACGATGGCTTAGTATGAGCCATAGGCCACAAATATATAGAATGAGGATAACGAGTGGTGGCTAAAAGTTGACCATTACGGTCAAAAATATTACCTCGCTCTGGTTGTTTGGGGATCATCCGAATCCGGTTTGATTCGGCTCGGTGTCGGAAATGTTTTCCTTCAACCACTTGTAAATATGCCAAACGACCTACGATCCCAATCATCATTAATAGGGTAAATACGATTAAAAATACGGACTGGTAACCTTGTCCGACTGTGCGTGTCTCTCTTTTTTTGCCCAGTAGAGGTAATTGTAATAAAGCCATAAGATGTATAGTGATGCTGAGAATAGTATTATTTGTATATAAATCCGCTCTGATCGTTCCCGATATTTAGCGTCAAATCATTGCCGGAGTAGATTACTGACAAATTTTTGTAGCCGGATACAATAAACTAAAGTGGTAATTGCTAATTGCTAATTGTAGGGAGGCGGCGGAGCTATTAGCTGTTAGCCATTAGCAAACCGCACCAATTACGTTTATTTATGTCATGTTACTTATATATTATATTACTTAACAAAAACACGTAAAATCACTGTATTGAATTTAGGATTATGGCTCAAACTGCGACGCAGAATCAGGGTGAGAAGGCAATTGTTGAGTCGCTTGATGTAGAACTGCATAACGTATTCAAGTTCTTTAACCAAGAACCTGCGGTACATGGAGTAGACTTGGATGTGAGACAGGGAGAATTCTTTAGTATTCTCGGTCCCTCTGGTTGTGGCAAGACAACCATACTACGCCTAATTGCAGGATTTGAAAGGGCTGACGGTGGCAAGATATTGATTCAAAGTCAGTCTATGACTAATGTGCCCCCTTACCGCCGACCTGTCAACACTGTCTTTCAAAGCTATGCTCTGTTTAACCACCTGAATGTGTGGGATAATGTTGCTTTTGGACTGCGACTCAAAAAATTACGCAAATCGGAAATTGACAACAGAGTCAAAGAAGCTTTAGCTTTAGTGAAAATGGAGAGTTTGCGATCGCGCTTTCCCAATCACCTCTCTGGCGGTCAACAGCAACGGGTAGCATTGGCGCGGGCGCTGGTTAACCGCCCTGCTGTTGTACTGCTGGATGAACCCTTAGGTGCGTTAGATTTAAAACTGCGTAAGCAAATGCAGGTTGAACTTTCAAATTTACACAAAGACCTGGGGTTGACCTTTATCATGGTGACTCACGACCAAGAAGAAGCGCTGTCCTTGTCGGATCGCATTGCTGTGATGAATCACGGCAAAATTGAACAGATTGGCACCCCTAACGAAATTTACGAACAACCCCGAACCCCGTTTGTGGCTGATTTTATCGGTGATACCAATTTGTTCGAGGGTGAAATAACATCGCTTGATGCCACACTTGTGCAAGTTTTGACAAAAACCGGACTAAAAATCGAGATCGCTCGTGTTGCGGATACGCCCACAGTATTATTGCAAGCGGTGGTAGTGAGTGTGCGCCCGGAAAAAATTCAGCTTTCGCTTTATAAACCCAGTTTGCAGACTAACTGCTTTGAAGGACGCCTAGTTAATGTCATGTATTTGGGTACACACGTTAATTATATTGTGGAATTAACAAACAGTGTACGTATCACTGTGATGCAGCCCAACACGTTTGGCAATTTGCCAAACCGCGAAACACCTATCTATGCATGGTGGACAGAAACTGATTGTTTAGCAATTTGTCAATAGTCAATTCTATGGGTGAATACTGCTCAAGTCTCACGCGCCAACAAATACGCCAAGTGCGACCTTAAAACTTATACTCTGTTCAAACTCGGCAGAATCGCGCATATCCTGGTTGCACTCCTATTGGCGACGATTATGGAAGATTTATCTCAAGAAGCGCGTCAATAGATTTTTGAGCGCGATCGTGGTATGAACCCTGCATATTTCATTTACAACCCATGTAGAGACGCTTCAGGTGCAACGTCTCTACACGCATGGATTTTTCACGAATTACCTTAACCGAACGGTATTGAGTCGGGTAAACCACAATATAACCGTAGGGGCGCGGTTTCCGCGCCCTTACAATGTGGTCAATTCAATTGAAAACTGCTGTAAGGTCAGGGAAGCATCACCCTTGTAGCCAAGGGAATTCAGTTAATTACCTTGTATTAAACCGACTTATCAGGTAAATCTGTACCCATCACCTATCGCAGAAGCTATGCAAATTTATTCCTGTTTCATTCGGGATAGTTGTTAGGGTTTTCGATTATCAGACCTTCACTGATCGCTGCCGTATTCAACTCTTGGTCAGCAGATACAAATACGACAGGAGGTAAACTACTAGCAGTGCAAAGATCATTTACTGCACACCCTGCTGCTAGCTGTACGGCGTCGTAACCTCGTAATCCATGTGTTTGTGCTAATGCCATTGCAGAGTTAATAATTTTCTGTATGATTTCTACAACTTGGTACTCAGATATTAAGTCATTCTTGAACTGATTACATGTAGCTGTTGCATCTGTCACACTGATACTACCCCCGCGAGTCCGTCGTGTAATTGCAGCAACAATTTCAACACTTGCAATTGCAGCAATTAATACTTCATTGTTTAATGCTGGGTCAAATAAATTCAAAACCCATACTGAGCCTATTTCATATATGTAGCGTTTCACCAAGGCACTACTATCAACAAAGTAAACTACCATTTAGCGGCGTTCCTCAATAATTGTCTCAGAAATAGGCTTGTCATGAACCGGGATTAGTCGCCGTTGAGTTGCTGGACTTGATGTTGGTTGCTTAAGTTGTTTGACTAAACCAGATTGTAACAGTGAGGAGTGAAATTTCGTTTGGTTAATGGCTTGTTCTCGATTAGCAAGATATGTTTGGATAACTTGATGAAGTTGCGATAATTCCTCTGGTGCAAGTGTTTCAAGTTGCTCCAAAATTTGGTTAAGTTGTGCCTGTGTCATTCGCTTTCAAGTTGAACTAGGTCTTGTATATCTCTATATTCTAGATCGGAGTAAGGTGGCGAGTTCCTCCACTGGCGTGTTGAGCGATCGCCCCTTGGCTCTCAGAACATTGCATCCCAAATAACTGTCAATGGGTTGGGGCTATATGTTACAAAGATCATACACGAATTGGCTCAATTGAAGAATCTTTTTACATTAAAGCCAGAATAATTCGGCGATTTTTTTGGCTTGGGAAAATTTGGTCGTTAAGTATCAAGTCACGGGAAAGCCTGCACACGGTACGCGATTGGTTGCTGCTATGATTACCCACAATTTAACTCACCTATTGACATTCAACACTAAGGATTTCAGACGTTTTTCTGAAATAACAGCAGTTGATCCCAGAACCATTCTTGCTCAATCTTAGTGATACTAGCGATCTCCAGTTTTCCATGATTTCTTGAGAATTTTATTGACAGTATGAATGCTAGTACAGAGGCAGCATATCCTCTGATATCAGTTGTAAATCATTTTATGACACATAACTAATTTTAATGTATTTGGCATCAATAGCTGGGAGCATGTCAACTTTGTAATTTACCTCTTTGGTGCAAAACTGACATGCTCCCCAATAGCTTGACACAAACAGAAGACCTTGGTAAGCTAAAGTTAACGTCAACGTTAAATTATCAAGCAAACGTGACCGACAAAATGCGTATCGGGGAGCTAGCAGATCAGGCTGGCGTCACGCCTCGAACCATCCGCTACTATGAGAGCCTTGGATTAATGGGTCCAAGCGAACGTGAAGGGCGGGGCTTCCGTTATTATACGGAGGCACAACTTGTTCGGCTGCGTAAGATTGAAGTCTTGAAAGGGCTTGGTCTTTCGTTGGAAGAAATTCGCTCTGTTATCGATTTATATTTCAACGATGGAATGGAGATTGACGCTAAGCATAAGGTACTGTCCATTCTCATTTCTCACTTACAGGAAACTGAAGAAAAAATAGAAGCACTGCAAAAATTCCGTGTTGAATTGCAAAGCAACATTGCTAAGGTGAAGCAACACATTGAGCAAGCCCAAAGCTAGCTTTATTTTTTTGCTCACATATTGACGTTAACGTTAAGGATATTTTTCTTGATGCTAGGAGGAACCCCATGAATGTGTTTTTGACAGATCGAACGGGTGAGAACAAGATATCAGTCGTGCATGTGGATGAAGTTGGACATCTCTACGTCTTGGCTTTAGAGAAAGCATCTGCGGGTTCAATCTTTCATGCTGGCATTTAATCAGACATTACCATGAAAGCGATGCTCGTTCCGAGCCGCAACGCTTACGCAGAAGCTATTAGCCGCGTACTTAGATGCAAAACTGCAAGCATGACGCTGTCCGGAGCAACTCAAGCTTGGGGAATTGGTACCGCAGCGCTGTTGTCTATCAGCAGTCAGACATCAGCAATCATCAAGTATCAGAAAATTATCAGGAGGAAATGATGGCAGGCAAATTAGACGCAAAGGTAGCAATTATTACAGGTGCATCTTCGGGAATTGGGGCGGCAACGGCGATCGCTCTTGCAGAAGAAGGCGCACATGTAGCGCTCGCGGCTCGTCGAATTGAGCGATTGAACGAAGTTGCACAAAAAATTGAAGCGGTTGGCCCAAAGGCTTTACCGATTGTCACGGATGTCAGTGATGAAACCCAAGTTAATGATCTGGTGCGTCATGTCAATACAACTTTGGGACGAATCGATATTCTTGTGAATAATGCGGGCATTGCAGGATTGGGAACAATTGAGGATGGCAATCCAGCAGAGTGGCGGCGACAGTTCGACCTGAACGTTTTGGGATTGCTGTATGCGACTCATGCGGTTTTGCCGATCTTCAAAGCACAGGGCGTTGGGCATGTGGTCAATCTTTCATCCACTGCCGGACGGACTGCACGGGCGGGCATGGGTGTGTACTGCGCCACCAAATGGGGCGTGAATGCGATTTCAGAAGCTCTGCGGCAGGAAGTTCACAAACACAATATTCGCGTCACCATTATTGAACCTGGTATGGTTGCCACCGAATTAATCGACAACATCACCGATCCCGCTGCTAAACAGGCGCTCGAAGCCCGGTTCAAATCCGTCACTCCGCTGCAACCGGAAGATATTGCACGAGCGATCGCCTATGCCGTTACCCAACCGCCTCACGTCAACGTGAATGAAATTTTGATCCGACCAACGCAACAGGAATAGGACTTACACATTGACAAAAGAACAAATTTATGCTGAGTATGTCTCTTGTCTTCTGTACGCAGGTATCGAACGCTTTAGTTCGACCACCAAGCCCTCTGCTGCTGAATGTGACCATTACACCTACACTTGGTTTGCGATCGCTGAACCCAAGTAAAGTTGCAGTTGTCGCGTGCGCAGAGTTATTTGAAGGTTTGTCCCAAGAAGCGTGTCAACCACTTCCTCAACTATGGTCTGCATCACATAATGCGCTTCCTGTCAATGCGTAACTTCTACTCACTTTTGCAAGATATTGAGCATGGTTCATACTGTACCAGACAGCAGCTTGATTTTTATAGGAGAAAATCATGAACAGCAATGACAAAAAGATTGCACTAGTTACAGGTGCGAACAAAGGGCTAGGCTTTGAAATTAGCCGACAACTGGCAAAGCAGGAAATAAAAGTTATCCTGGGCGCAAGAGATTCGGTTAGAGGACAACAAGCAGCTGACAAGTTGAAACAACAAGGCTTGGATGCTGATTTTCATCAAATTGATGTGACGGATGTTGCTAGTATCGAAGCGACAAGAGATGACCTCGAAAAGCACTTCGGTAAACTTGATATCCTGATTAACAACGCTGGCATTACTGGTGGACTTGGACCTGTCTCGCCCAGCCAAATGTCACTAGATGACATTCGCACAGTTTTTGAGACTAACTTTTTCGGTGTAATTACGGTGAAACAGACACTTTTGCCGTTAATCCGGAAAAGTGATGCCGGACGAATCGTCAATATGTCCAGTGGACTCGGTTCACTCACCAATAACAGCAACCCGAATTGGGAGTTCTACAACGTGAAGCCACTGAACTATAACGCCTCCAAAACTGCGCTCAATGCTTTTACTGTCATGTTGGCGTATGAATTAAAAGATACCCCAATCAAAGTCAACTCTGCCGATCCAGACTTTTGTCGTACAGATTTAAACAATAATACTGGTATCCACTCACCTGAAGAAGGTGCTGATACTCCAGTGTGGTTGGCAACGCTTCCTGCTGATGGACCCAGTGGCGGCTTCTTTAACTCGCGTCAGCCTGTTCCTTGGTAATTTTTGCATAGGCTAGAAAAAGGACTTTTCCTAGTAAAATCAGGGTATTAAGTTTTATGTTTTAGTGTGACACAGCTTACACTGCTAAACATAAAGCCTGTAATTTTCAGAGCTTCCCTGAAAGCTCTAAACTGGAAAACGGAAAAGAGAGGATTTTACACAATGGCATTTGAACTTCCCCCACTACCATACGACTACGACGCCCTTGATCCTTATATCTCGGCTAAAACCCTAGAGTTCCATCACGACAAGCACCACGCCGGTTACGTTACCAACCTCAACAACCTGACGAAAGACACACCGCTTGCCAATAAGTCATTGGAAGAAGTGATTAAAGAAACTGTCAATGACTCGTCTAAAGTTGGTATCTTCAACAATGCCGCTCAGGTATGGAATCATACCTTCTACTGGCATAGCTTGAAGAAAAACGGTGGTGGTCAACCCAGTGGAGAGTTAGCTGAAAAAATTAATTCTAGCTTTGGTAGCTTTGATGAGTTCAAAAAACAGTTCAAAGACGCTGGTGCAACCCAGTTCGGTAGCGGCTACGCTTGGCTAGTGCTGGACAAGGGTGACCTAAAGGTACTGAAAACACCAAACGCCGTCACCCCCATAACCAACGGTCAAATTCCTTTGGTAACAGCTGATGTGTGGGAACACGCCTACTATCTGGATTACCAAAATCGTCGTCCAGACTACCTGCAAACCTTCCTAGACAATCTAGTTAACTGGGATTTTGTTGCCGAACAGTACGCCAAAGCCAAATAAGTTGGTAAGTTGGTCGAAAAAATAAACCTAACTGGTGAGACAGCGAGCAGTACGTCCGAGTGTTTCCGGACGTAAGAAACTGCGGTGCTGCAGGAGGGAAACCCTCCGTAGGCGACTGCGAACCCGAAGGGTTAAGACTGCTAATTGCTAATT
>CAZZYE010000267.1:5692-8791 GCA_964658145.1 uncultured Stigonema sp. | reverse complement strand
AAATATAAATTTTCTTCAAAAAAATTCACCGTAGTTTTACTGAAGACAAGTATATTAATTAAAATTGACAATATTTTTAGGTCTATTTGTATTTTTTTACAAATTATTTTTCAGTTATTATATATCAAAGCAATGACCCCGATCGCTAAACACTACTTGCAGGCTCGTCTTGAGCAAGAAGATTTGCTGCGCCGCATTATCAACAGTATCCGTCAAACTCTCGACCTGCAAGACATTCTCACAACAACAGTGGCGGAGGTACGTTGTTTTCTTAAAACTGACCGAGTGAAGATTTACAAGTTTCATTCTGATGGCAGCGGTCAGGTCATTGCTGAATCTATATGCGAACGTAAGCTACCGTCGTTGCTTGGGCTAAATTTTCCTGCCGATGATATTCCTTCTCATGCCCGCGAATTGTTTGTAAAATCACGGATGCGTTCAGTTGTCAATGTTGATATTCGACAGATTGGTCAAAGTCATCTACATGATCTGGAAAATGGAGAAACTAGATCGGAAGATATCTGTTACCGTCCTCTAGACCCGTGCCACGCGGAATACTTAACTGCAATGGGGGTACAGTCCTCTCTAGTAGCACCTATTCTTCATCAAGAGAAACTCTGGGGGTTGCTGGTGTCTCACCACTCACAGCCACGTTCCATTTCAAAATATGAAATCGAAGCGGTACAAATGGTGGTAGATCAAATGTCAGTAGCGATCGCCCAAAGTACTTTGCTTACCCAAACCGCTGAAAGAGCTAAAAGGGAAGCCATCATCAACCGCATTGCCGCACTGCTGCATTCACTACCCACTATTAAATTACAATCAGCTTTAGAAGAAGCCGTCAATACCTTTGGGGGAAGTGGTGGCAGGCTGTGCATGAGAGATGAAGCCTTGAATTTTCATATTCCAATCCCGATGAGGGATTTAGACCCTTGCCCCGACAACATTCTACACGAATTTACGCATAAGTCACATGGCAGCGTTAAAAGTTTAGCAGAGTGCTTGGAACCTGAAAGCAGTGATGTGCAGGTGTATACCTATGGTCAACAGCCTGTAATGCCATTGGCAAAATATCGATTGATGGAACAATATAGCGTCTGGCAGGAACACTACAAGTCTGGGGAATATCATGTTTGGGCAATTCCAGATATTTATCAAACGCCTGAATTGCGAAATCTGCAAGTTGCTTTCCGACCAACAAAAATTCGTAGCATTTTAATGATCCCATTGAAGTATCATCAGCAGCTGCTGGGGTACTTAAGTATTTTTCGGGACGAGATTGACACAGAAACCCTTTGGGCAGGTCAGTTTGACTTAGATCAACGACAATTGTATCCCCGTTTATCGTTTGAGATGTGGCGAGAATCAAAAAAGGCACAAGCTTGCGAGTGGACTGCTGACGAGCTCGCACTTGCTGATTCACTGGGCAAACAATTTGCGACAGCAATTTATCAGTATGAGCTATACCAGCAGGTGTATGCGTTTAATACCAAATTAGAAAATCAAGTCAAAGAGCGCACACTCAAGCTACAACAAGCAACTGAACAACAACAGGCGTTATTTGGAGTCGTTGCCAAGATTCGTCAGTCCCTCGACGTTGACACTATTTTTCAGACAACAACCAAAGAGGTTTGTCAATTGATCAAAGCGGATCGAGTCGCTGTCTATCGCTTCAACCCTGACTGGGGTGGTGAATATATATATGATTTTGAGATGGCCGGTCCTGCTTATGGGAATTTTGTCAAACTGACAACTAAAACTATTTGGAACGACACTTATTTACAAGAGACACAAGGAGGACGCTACCGCAATCATGAATCATTTGCCGTCGATGACATCTATCAAGTTGGTCACTCGAAATGCCATATTGAGATTCTAGAGCAATTCAGCATCAAGGCTTATGCGCTGACTCCGATATTTGTTGGGCAAAAACTCTGGGGTTTGCTGGTAGCTTATCAACACTCTCAAACTCGTCATTGGGAACCATCTGAAATTAATTTTCTGAGTCAGGTTGCTGCTCAACTTGGGGTGGCACTCCAGCAAACGGAATTACTCGCTCAAACACAACAACAAGCTCTTCAGTTGTCTCAGACGTTACACCATTTACAACAGACTCAAACCCAGCTGATCCAAACCGAAAAAATGTGCTCACTCGGTCAACTAGTGGCGGGTGTTGCTCACGAAATTAACAATCCAGTGAGCTTTATCTCTGGTAACATTAATTATGTGAGTGAATACGCCGATGATTTACTCAGTATACTGACACTCTATCTGCAGCATTGCTCTAACCCCAGCCCGGAAATTCTTAAGCGATCGCAAGAGATTGACTTAGATTTTATCATTGAAGATTTGCCAAAAATGCTGTCCTCAATGACGATTGGGGTTGAACGCATCAGCCAAATAGTTCTGTCTTTACGAAATTTCTCTCGACATGACGAAGCTGAAATGAAGTCGGTTAATATTCACGAAGGCATTAATAGCACCCTACTAATTTTACAGCATCGCTTGAAAGCAACGGTAGATAGCTCAGGTATTGAGGTGATCAAAGAGTACGGTGACCTACCGTTGGTTGAGTGCTACGCCGGACAACTGAATCAGGTATTTATAAATGTTTTAAGTAATGCGATCGATGCTTTAGAGTCGGGAGTGGGGAATGGGGAAGAGACGTTCCGGCGGAACGTCTGTACGGGAGTAGGGGGAGTGGGAGAAATTTCTTCTACTTCCCCTCCCTCTCCTTTTCTCCCTCTATCTCCCTCATCTCCCCCTACTCCTGTAAGGGCGGGGTTTCCCCGCCCCTACAATCTCCCGAATCCCCAAATTCGGATTCGTACCGAAGTCCTTGACCGGAACCGGGTGTTGATTCGCATTTCTGACAATGGTCGAGGAATACCGAAAGATGTGATTGGCAGAGTGTTCGATCCGTTTTTTACAACTAAACCAGTAGGTAAGGGCACTGGCTTGGGACTTTCAATTAGTTACCAAATTATCGTAAATCAACACGGTGGTGTCTTAAAATGTGATTCGCAACCAGGGTTAGGCACGGAATTCTGGATTGAAATTCCAACGAAACAAATCACCGAATTCAGTTAACAGTGTTTA
>CAZZYE010000267.1:0-5682 GCA_964658145.1 uncultured Stigonema sp. | reverse complement strand
TAACCATTAGCAATTAGCAGACCTAAACTACTAACTTCGCAGTTGCACAGGCATGGCTAAATAGGTCATTTTCACACCACCTAGAGGCGTGAAAATTACCGGGGTTAAGGCTTCATTTAACTGCATGAGAATTTCTGAAGCAGGTAACGCTTTTAAGCCTTCCATTAGATATTTGATATTAAAAGCTATGTCTATGTTTTCTCCAGATATTTGTGCTGACATTGACTCAGTAGCGTTGCCTACATCTTGAGCTTCACAAGACAAGGTGATTTCTTGAGCTACGCTATCTAGGCTAACTTTCACAATATTATTCTTTTGATCGGCGAATACAGCAATCCGCTCCAAGGTGCTTAAGAATTGTCGCCGATCTAGAGTTAATTCTCGTTCAAATTGGCGGGGTATGAGTAGACGGTAAGCCGGATACTGTCCTTCTAAAGTGCGGCTAGTTAACCGTTGGTCAGCTAATTCAAACACAACTTGACCTTGATCAAAATACAAGGCGACAGGTTGATCCTGTATTCCGTGAGCCACCATCCGCTCTAGTTCGCGTAAGGCTCTAGCTGGTATTGTCACCTCTAGAGATGCGAATTCCGTCTCTAGATCTTTTGCGTCTAAACTCTCGTTCGTAGTTTCTACCACGGCTAAGCGATGACCATCAGTAGCGGCAAATTCCAGAGTGTCTTGTTTAACTGTTAAATGTACTCCAGTAAGTACCTGCTTGGTTTCATCAGCACTCGTAGCAAATAATGAACCTCGCAGTCCCTCAATTAATGCAGTAGCTTGTAGAGACGCGACCGATCGCGTTTCTACATTTTCGATCACAGGTAGTTCCGGAAAATCTTCGGCTCCCATTGCTCGCACTTGATAACGCCCACTTTTGGGTGTGAGTGTGACAATTAAACCTTCGCTACCAGGGGTACTTACAGATGCCGATTCATCTTCTAAGGTAATTTCTCCCTCTGAAAGACGAGAGGTGATATCATTAAGCAGCTTAGCAGGAATGGCAATTGCTCCCCCCTGCTCAACTTCAGCGCTAAAGCTAGTGCGGATGCCCAAGCTAAGATCAAAGCCTGTTAAGCTGACCCGGTTAGTTTCTGCATCTGCTTGTAGCAGCACATTGGCAAGTACTGGATGAGTCGGGCGTGAAGGTACAGCACGGCTTGTGAGTGAGAGGTTAGTATTAAGATCGCTTTGGGTGCAAACTAATTTCATTGTTAGATTCAGCTTGTGTGTTGGGTGTGGAAATTGTGGAAAACCTAGAGAGGAATCTGTTTTACTGACAGTTCTGTAGGTAAGAGCCTGTGGAAAAGCTGTGGAAAACCTCCTAGTTTTTCCACAGAGTCTTTATACTTAATAAAAATTTTCACTCTCTGATATGATTTTTTCCACAGAAGTTTTCGGAGTTTTCCACAAAAGGTCAGCATCTTTTCCACAAACTAACTTTATCTTAATTAATTTTTATACTTTACTTAACACGTCCTGCATCTGGTGGAGTTTTCGGCATCTCTCTTATAATTTTTTGGGACTGCTGGTCATATTGATGCGATCGCTCAGTTGACGCAGTGTTTGTACCATACCCCGATCAGTTTCTCGCAGTTGGGTAATTTTTTCACAACTGTACATCACAGTAGTATGGTCTTTTCCACCGAATTCTTCTCCGATTCTAGGTAAACTCAGATCTGTGTGCTGTCGCATCAAATACATTCCGATTTGACGTGCAAAGCTGATTTCTCGTCGGCGGGAATTGCTTTTGAGGTCTTCGATTGAGAGATCAAATGTGTCAGCTATAATCGTCAAAATTACCTCTGGGGTTGCTTCTACCTTCTCAGTTGGTGGTTCTAAAACTGGTGCTATATTTTCCACCGTCATGGGCAAACCCCAAATGGATATATAGGCAACTGCCCGAATTAAAGCTCCCTCTAATTCTCGAATATTAGAGGTGTAGTTAGAAGCAATATACTCTATGACATCTCTTGGCAGACGAATGTTTTCGTACTCGGCTTTTTTTTGTAAAATCGCCATTCTAGTTTCCAAATCCGGTGGTTGGATATCAGCAATTAATCCCATAGAAAAACGAGAACACAGGCGTTCTTGTAGCCTGGGAATTTGGTTAGGCGGACGGTCGGAAGCTATAACAACCTGCTTGCCAGCTTCATGTAAAGTATTAAAAGTATGAAAAAATTCTTCTTGGGTGTACTCCTTGCCCTCGAGAAACTGAATGTCATCTACCAAAATGACATCAGCAGCACGGTAATGCTCCCGGAAACTTTGCATACTATCCTTACGAATGGCAGTAATTAAATCATTCGTAAACTGCTCAGTAGAGACGTAAAATATTCTAGAATCAGGACAAATTTCCCAGCGATAGTGACCGATCGCCTGCATCAGGTGCGTCTTACCCAAGCCCACACCACCACATAAAAACAAGGGATTAAACTCCCTTCCAGGGGATTCAGCAACTGCTAACGCCGCAGCATGAGCCATACGACTGTTGGCACCAACTACAAATCTGGAAAATACATACTTCAGGTTTAAATCAGTAGTTCTTTGTTTGTTTTGGGGAACAATTTCAGTCACACTGGTGACCTCCGGTAATCCCCCTGAATACGAGCGATCGCTTAAATGAGATTCATCACTAGCAACAGTTATATAGATTTCTACTGGATAACCAAGAATATCTTGCACTACATTAGCAATAGTTTTTATGTAATACTTCTGTAACCAATTACGAGCAAAGGGATTAGGAGTACGAATGACCAGGCAATTATTTTCCAATCGCTCTGCATGGGCAGTTTTGATCCAAGTTTCAAACGTGGGACGGGATAGCTGCAGCTGCAAGCGCTCCAGTACCTGAGTCCACAGACTTTCTATGGCAATTTCCATGTTTTACCACCAATGCTAGCAATCGTCACAATAGAAGATAAAGATACAAGCGTTCCCCAATTTAGCAGACTATACTTTAGACCGGAAACAAGCTTTTAAGTTGTAATCATTCTTGGACTCCTCCCAGTAGGCAATATCCTACCACCCACTGATTCACACGCACCAAGCAAAGAGACATGAAGAAAAAAGAACATGACATTGAGCTAAAATACACTGGACTTGTTGCCAAAATCCATCTCAGGGTAGGTACTAACAGGGGAGCCAAGGGAGGCTGGGGAGCCACTCACTCGCTCCCACCCTACAGATGTACCATTGACAGTATTCTGTCCATACTAATCGGTGGAATTACAGTTGTGTCTCTTGGAGGCTGCTCTATACCTACCAATCTGCTTGAAACCCAAAGAACTGTTCAATCTCAGAATCAAGCCCAAAACACAACCCAGACAAATCCCGCAACCGTCCCACCTCCAATTATCTCATCGTCCAATCAAGATCCTTACTTTGTCGTCGCAGTGGTGCAAAAGGTAGGACCTGCCGTTGTTCGCATTGATTCCACCAGAACCATAACTTCTCAAGTCCCAAACGAGAATAACGATCCTCTTTTCCGGCGGTTTTTCGGCGACAGAGTCCCATCACCTAGACAGCAAGTAGAGCGGGGTAGTGGCTCTGGGTTTATTATCAACGCTAATGGTCAGATTTTAACTAATTCCCACGTCGTCAACGGTGCTGACACTGTAACAGTGAAACTGAAAGATGGTCGGACTTTTGACGGACGAGTACAGGGTGAAGATCCGGTAACGGATGTTGCTGTGATTAAAATTAATGCTAATAATCTGCCTATCGTTGCTGAAGGCAATTCTGAAGTCTTGCAACCAGGAGAACCGGTGATTGCGATCGGTAATCCTTTAGGTTTAGACAATACCGTCACCTCTGGGATTATCAGCGCCACAGGTCGTTCTAGCAGCGACATTGGTGCGAGTGACAAGCGCGTTGATTACATTCAAACCGATGCGGCAATTAACCCGGGTAACTCTGGCGGACCACTACTAAATGCTCGTGGTGAGGTGATTGGCATGAACACCGCCATCATCCGAGGCGCGCAAGGGCTAGGATTTGCCATTCCCATTAATACTGTGCAGCGGATTGGTCAACAATTGATTGCTCAAGGCAAGGTTGAGCATCCTTATTTAGGTGTTCAGATGGTGACACTGACGCCAGATATTAAACAAAGAGTCAATAGTAAACTTGGGGTTAATCTGGCACTAGATAAAGGAATTTTGTTGATTGGTATTGTCCCTCGTTCGCCAGCAGCAGATGCTGGACTACGCGCAGGTGATGTGATTCAAAGCATTAATAATCAGCCTGTCACTACCATTGAAGATCTCCAAAAGCTAGTAGAAAGCAGTAAAATAGGAGTCCCGTTACAACTACAATTGCAACGCAATGGGCAAACAGCACAAGTAGCGGTAAAACCCGCACCTTTGCCAGTTCAGCGTGAAAGCTAAATAATGGTCAATAACCCCGCCCTACGGAGGACGGGGCTTGTAAGAGGCAAGTCTTACGTGTTAGCCTCGCGCCCACTGAGCCGCACCTTGGTACAGACGAACGTATACTTCCCTAGTTCGGATTATTTCTAAGCTTCCTTGTTAGGAGCGTTGGGTCAAGCCAAGACTATCTTAGGTGCGGTGGGCGTTAGCGAAGCGTTAGCGACGAAGGAGCGTCAGGGACAAAAACTCTGTAAAAAGAGGATTATCTTATCTATGGGAGTTCCAGTTTTAGATCCTGAAGGTAAACCGTTAATGCCCACAACCCCAAGCCGCGCTCGACGCTGGCTTAGAGAGGGCAAAGCTATTAAGAAGTGGTCGAAATTAGGTGTGTTTCACGTTCAATTAGTGGCGCAACCAAGCAGCTACAACAAACAAGAAATTGTAATTGGACTTGACCCCGGCAAGATGTATTCAGGTGTTGCCGTCCAGTCATCAAAGTTCACTTTGCTAATGTTGCATATTGAATTACCATTTAAAACTGTTAAGGACAGAATGACTCAGCGGCGGATGATGCGACGCAATAGAAGAGGAAGACGAATTAATCGTAAAGTTCCCTACGGACGACGTTCTCATCGTCAGGAGCGATTTGACAACCGTCGTGCCAAAAAAGTACCACCAAGTATTCGCGCTAACAAGCAATTAGAGATGCAAGTTGTTAGTCAATTACTGAAGCTTTATCCTGTTACTCACGTTGTTGTAGAAAGTGTTCAAGCAAAGGGAGATAAAGGATTTAGTCCGGTAATGGTGGGGCAAAAATGGCAACTTGAGGAGTTCAAAAAAGCCTTGTTTAATCTAGGTTTCACTGTATCAACACAGGATGGATGGCAAACATCAAGGTTGCGTAAATATTTGGGATTACCCAAGGACAAAGAAGACAAATCTCGTCAAATTCCTGCAACTCACGCGGTAGATGGTATTGCCCTAGCTTGTACTCACTGGTTGCAGTATGGTATCACAAGCTTAAACAGTATGGGCTGGATAGGTGATGTCAATGTAACTTCTGCACAGTTTGTCGTTGTGTCCCGTCCGCCTATTTCCCGTCGTCAACTTCACTTAATGGTTCCTTCAAAAGGTGGTATCAGACGCAAATATGGTGGAACGACAACACGCCACGGATTCAGAAAAGGTGATTATGCAGAGGCAATCAAAGCTGATAGGATTTATCGTGGCTGGGTGAGTGGTGACACTAAAAAAGAAGTATCTGTTTCTGACCACAACTGGAATCGTTTGGGTCAGTTTACTGCTAAAAAAG
>CAZZYE010000266.1:0-8799 GCA_964658145.1 uncultured Stigonema sp. | reverse complement strand
TTCAATTTCTGCTAACTTTTGACGCAGGACTTCTTGAAACTCTATTAGTTGAGTTCGATCAGTTTTCTTCAATGACTCTAAGGAGAGTTTTTGTAGGCGGCGGGCTTCTTGTGACACTGGCTTAATTTTTGTTTCAGACGTTGATGATGGCTGTACCTGGGAAGCTATCACTGAGGCTACTAGTTTTCGGGTAGCGCTAGCAGATAGTTTCTCTGCTATGACTTTCTGCGTAGTATTAAGCCTGATTGATTCTGCTTCCTCTTCTGTTACTCCCAAATTTTTGGCCGAGAGTTTCTGAAGCGCCATTGCATGAACACCTTTGAGTCCTTTTGACCTAATTGCAGCTTTGAGGTCTTCTGCTAAGGACAGCATCGGGAAAATATTGGCATCGATAGAAGCAGGATTAAGCTGTAAATCCAACAGTAATGCCAATATTGCCTGTTCTCGCTCATCTAAGTCTAAAGTAGCTAGACCAAGTTGTTGCTCTTCTGCTGTGACCGTACTCAGATCCACGACAGAGTTCATGCGTTTTTGTGCGTTTAACCGTCGCACCACTGTCGAGAGAATGCGGGGGATATCTTGAGGGTCTAAATCAGTATTGGTTGCCAATTCCCGCACAATTGCCTCAGCTTTATCGAGAGGATTAAGGTCTTCCCGATGCAGCGAGGTTAGTAGCGCTTTGCGGTGCAAGGCAGCAGGTTCTGGAATTATGACAGCTTGGAGATTTTGCCAACCCAAGGCTTTGGCACTGCGCCAGCGCCGCTCCCCATCGAATATAACTAAGTTCTCTCGTTGAATCAGAATTACTGGCTCTAGTTGTCCATCCGATGCTAGAGAACGAGACATGGACTCGATACTTTCTGGCAAAAATGTCTGTCTGGGTTGCTCTGGGTTCGGTAGAATTTGCTCGAGTGAAATGCATTGGATGCCTGATTGTGATTGAAGTTGCGATCGCAGCAGTTGGATCTGTTCTTCCAACTCAGTAGAACCCTTGGCACGAAGTTCTTCAATCTCTGCTCTGAGTTGCTGGAGTTCTGACTCAGCTTCAGATAACTGCTGAGACTGCTTTGCTGCTGAAAAATAATTGGTAATGTCTGGAGCTTTCCTTTGGGTCATAATTATTCAGTTGTTTTCTTCTTATTTCTAATCAAACCAGCTATGTATGACGCGATGTCTTTAAAGTCATCTTTAGCGGCATGGCTGGGGCGGTAAAGATGTAGTGGTAAACCTTGACCACTGGCGTTGACAAATTCAGCACTATCGCGAATAGCTGGAAAAGCACGGATATTCATTTGCTCCAACTGAGATGGCAACGCAGCAAGCATCTGTCGATGGGCTGCTCGTCGGGAATCATTTTGGTTGGGTACAAATCCCAGAATTTCTGGCTCAGGTTTTAAGCGTAGGTGCTTGCAATGGTAGTAATACCACTCCAGTAAATGAGCCGCTCCTTGAATTGACTTGGGTTCTAGTTGTACGGGAATAACAATATGAGTGCTTGCCGCTAATGCCATTAAAGGCAAGGGACCAAGGGTAGCTGGGCAGTCAAAGATAATCAAGTCACGATCAAGAGGATAGTCAGTTAAGCGGTCTCCTAGAAGGTAGGCACCTCGTTTGTGCAAAACCAGCTCATCCGCTGTTTGCGTTAGAACCATTCCGCCTTGACAGATAACCACTTTGTCGGTTTTTTCTCTCCAGCAGGGAGTTAAGGGCCAAGAGCCGTCAAAGTCATCTCGGAGCACAGCGGCTAGAGTGTGTTCTGGCTCTGGCGGACTCAATCCACAAAAGAGCGTTAGCGACCCTTGGGGGTCGAGATCCATAAGGGCTACATTGAAAGAGCGTTTTGCTAGTTCGTAGGCTAAATGAACTGAAAGCGTCGTTTTACCACTTCCACCAGCATTGCTTATTACAGCTAGTCGAATTTGCATGGTTTTTTCTTTGAGTGCTATTCAAGCATATATCGAAACCCAAACATCATATATCGATATATGATGAATTTAACGAAAAAATTGGGGTAAAGAGGATTTGTACGACTTTACCCATAAGTTGACCAATTGCTTAATTTATGCTTCCATTTAGATGCCCTAGGGCGTATTTAGCGCTCAAACCCCTGATTTTTCGTTGACCATTGCTTAAGTTCTGGTTCTAGAATTATACTTTTGCTCAACTTATGGGTTAAAAATCCCAATAGCGACCGTGACTACCCATACGTAAGAATCAACGTTTTAGTCCCTAGAATGCTTAACTTAAGGGTGAAGTCGTATTGCCCTCAGTTCAATAGTCAGCAGAGCAAGCGTCATCATGAGAGAAGAATTGCTATTGATAAACTTTGCACAGGAGTACTGAAGCGAGTCATTATGCTTAAGAAACTGCGACTGGAACGGTTTAAAAACTTTAAAGAAGCCGAATTAATTCTAGGTTCTTTGACCCTTTTGGTAGGAACGAATGCCTCTGGAAAAAGCAACATTCGGGATGCATTTCGCTTTCTTCATGGAATTTCTCGTAATTACAATCTAGCTGAAATATTCGGGGAAAAATGGATTGAAGGGGGCGTTCTTCAATGGCGTGGAATTCGTGGTGGAACGCGATTCGTAACTTTTCAAGGTCAGTCTACTTTTGCCCTAGAGGTATCATTGCCAATAGGGGAGAAAGACTCACTTAAGGAAGCAACTTATCGAATTGAGGTTAATCCAGGTACAAGCAGTAAACCCGCCACTGTTATTGCTGAACGTCTCTTGATCGCAGGGGAAAAAGATAGCGTTTTTGAAGCAGCCTATTCTGAACAAGGGCAGAATAATTTATCCGTCAAATTAAACGGCGTGCTGCTGAATGATCCAACTCAAACTTTTACAGATTATCGACCTATCGTTGCGCAGATGGCAGCAATGACAGCATCTCCATCAGTTAGAGGGGCAGCCCAAGCTGTAATGAAGGCTCTAAGTTCAATGCGGTTTTTAGATTTAAATCCAGATGCCATGCGGTTACCTTCCTTGCCTGGACAAACAATTTTGGGGGATAGGGGGGAAAACTTATCTTCTGTATTGCAGAAAATTTGTGAAAACCCGGAAAGTAAACAAGCACTCCTCCAATGGGTACAAGAACTAACCCCGATGGATGCTATGGATTTTGAGTTTCCTGCTGATTTTACTGGGAAAATCTTGCTGACATTAATTGAGGAGAACGGGCAAAAAACATCTGCTATCAGTGCATCAGATGGGACATTACGTTTTCTAGCTATGATCGCTACGTTATTGGGTTCAGAAGCAGCACAATTCTATTTTTTTGAAGAACTGGACAACGGAATTCACCCCAGTCGGTTACACCTACTACTTCAACTCATCGAGCGTCAGGTTTCTCAAGAAACAATTCAAATTGTAGCTACGACTCACTCACCGGAGTTGCTTAGACTATTAGGAACAGAATCATTGGAGTATGCCTCATTAACCTATCGGCTCTCAGATAAACCTGATGCCCAAATCAAACGGATTGTTGATATTCCATTCGCACGGCGTGTCATCCATGAGCAAGACTTGGCACGCCTCCATGAATCTGGGTGGTTGGAAGATGCAGTTAATTTCACCGAAGACGAGGACACAATGGAATGAATGTACTCGTGATTCCAGAGGATTTCCGTAAGGATCAATATATGCTGAAGCCAATTTTTATGGCGATGATGAAGGAAGTAGGCAAACCCAACGCAAAAGTTAGAGTTTGTCAAGATCCACTTTTAGGAGGCGTCAATGAAGCCCTGAAATGGGAACGCATTCAGGAAATTATTGAGCGGTACAAAGGCATGGTTAACCTGTTTCTACTTTGTGTAGATCGGGATGGTAAGTCAGGGAGAAAAATAGTACTTACGAACCTTGAGCAGCAAGCAGCAAATATATTAACTAGCGGTAGGTTACTTTTAGCAGAAAATGCTTGGCAGGAAATTGAGGTTTGGGTTTTAGCAGGTCATGACTTATCCAGTGATTGGAATTGGCAAGTAATCCGCGATGAAGTTAATCCCAAAGAAACCTACTTTCTTCCTTTTGCTACACAACGAAAGCTTTTAGATGCTCCTGGTGAAGGACGCAAGACACTGGCAGAGGAAGCAGCACGAAGATATGATCGAATTCGCCAACTTTGTCCAGAAGATATAGCAGATCTCGAAGACAGGGTTCGCTCATTCGTGGAAGGCAATACGTGAGCAATTCACAGTAAGAAACTGGAGTAACACCAAACGAATTTTACCCATAGCCTGACCACTAGCCATAACAATGATGAATCGTACTCAACTAGCGGTAGTTTAAGTCAGTTGACGGAGCGATTTTACCTCCGCGCGATCGCGCGGTAAGGGTAGTAGGATTTAAACCACTACCCATGAATAAACCAGACTACAATGCCCTACTCCGAAGTTTCTGGAGTAGTCCGACACTGACTGAAAGCGTCGAAGACAACACGAAAAACGAAGTTGAAGGGGACATCACTGATTTTTTAGCAGAGAGCATTCTTTGGCAAGAAACCGTCCCTTATAAACTCCCCGATCAACAACCAATGCCAGATAACTTACCTCCTGAATTAATAGCAGCACTTCAGAAAAATGGCATGACTCAACTTTATTCACACCAGTTGTCAGCGCTATTGGCACTCCGAAAAGGTAAGGATGTCATTATAACTACGGCAACGGCATCTGGCAAAACGTTAAGTGCATACCCGGCAATTCTGGAAGGCTGCTTAAATAAGGGTTACAGAGCCATCAGCTTTTACTCGTTGAAGGCTTTAGCACTCGATCAGTTCAACAAAATCTCAACCTTGCTTGCAGGCATACCAGAAGCTAGTCGTCCCAAAGTGGCAATGCTGACTGGTGACATCAAAACAGAAGAAAGAGAAAGGCTCTTGGCGACAAACCCCCATATTATCGGGGCGACCCCAGAGCTAATTCACTACCAGCTAAGAGCCAGCTGGAGGTCTGAGCATTGGAGTGCGTTCTTCAAGAAACTAAGGTATATTCTTGTGGACGAGAGCCACCTTTTCAGTAGTGTCATGGGTGCATCAATGGCCTTGCTTCTGCGAAGGATAAAACTTGCCGTGGATCATCATGGAGGTACGAGCGCCAAACTCCAATTTATTTTTCTCTCCGCCACTGTAGGAAATCCAGTCCAGCTAGCGCAACGGCTGTCTGGTCGCACTCGTGACCCGAATCGGTTAGTCTTGATTGATAAAAGTGGAGCAGCAGCGAGCGAAAAGCGGCTTTTGGTTCTTAAACCCAGCACCAATGCTAACCCCGATGCCGCCAAGATTATCCTATATTTGCTAAAACAAGGGATGTCGGGTATTACTTTCTGCAACAGCAGACAAGCCGTAAAAAGCCTGTTAGGACTGGTCAAAACCGAAGCTATACGCCAAGGCTGCCGGGGCTATGAAGACAAAGTGGCAATTTTCTACGGTTCTCTCACAGGCGATCGCCGCGCTGAGATAATTGAACAGCTGCAATCCGGTCAAATCCGCTTTATTATTAGCACCGAAGCAATAGATAGCTGGGATCGACCTCCCGGAACTGGACTGCTGTATCATACGCGGTTGGCCTGGGTCTATCATGTCGTTCCGGCAGAGGATCGGGAGATCTGGCAGAGCGCGACCGGGTTTAGCTATTTTCCTGCCAGTGGCTCAAAGCCCACTGGATCAGTACTTCAGTAGCTATCCGACTCTGTTGCTATCCGGGGAAGCCGAGCAGGTCAACTTCAACGAATCCTACCCGATTCTGCTGGCAAAACACCTGCTCTGTGCATGTGTTGAGACTGGTATCCCAACGAACAAGCTAAACCGCTACTTTGGACCAGCTGCTTCCAAAGTTGTAACGGCGTTGATGGGGCAAGACCAAATATTTAAAGGGCGCAAGGGATTCTGGGCAAAGGGCTTTCCTCACAAAGATGTTAACTTCAGAGGCGGTGCGTCCTCTGGGACAATTAAGCTGGTTGATGCTGACTTATCGGGAGAAGAATTTGAAGAGATGAGTGAGGATATAGCGTTCAGGGAAGTTTACCCAGGAGCAATATATCGCTGTCAAAACACTGATGGTCAGATGCTTAACTTCTGCTCTGTCTCGCTCGACCTTGACAGTAGAAAAGCAATTCTCAAACGAGTTGCTGACAGTCCAACTTTCACGGTGGCAATTACTGAATCTAAAACCAAGGTAGAAGATCAACTGGCTGCACCCATTCAAATTCCACTTTCGTTTTCCAACCCTCAATTGTCTCAAGACAAGAATTGTACTCAGTCTCAACTTCAGCTTGAACTTGCTTGGGGGAAAATTAGCCAACTGGTCACTGGCTACCAACTACTAACCAAGCAATATGAACTCACATGCTTGAACCAGCGTTGCCTCAAGTATAAAGAGCCACAACCTTTGCGACGCAATTGCCCCAGTTGTGGAAAGAAAACACGAGAAGCCGAAATTATCACCGTTATCTCTGAGGTCAAGTTTGAGAAACCTTATCAAACTCAATTCACCACCCCGGTGGTGCAGGTGTCACTCAACAGCCAAGCACGGGAACACCTGCGAGCTATTGCAGCAGAAAATAAGAAAGCGATTACCCAAAAGGCACAAGTAATTCTGGCAGGCTACCAGCAGTTGTGGGAGTACCCTATCTCTCTAATCGCACTCCATTCATTCGGTCATCAGGTAATGGCAGCGCTACCGCTGGTAGTTCTTTCTTCGCGCAGCGACATCAACTACGTTGTTGAACGCATCGGCGATGGAGGATATTACGGACTTTTCTATGATTGCAGTGAAGGTGGCAATGGAGCAAGCGAGGCTGTCTTTCAAAACCTCACCAAACTGGCGAGTACAGCGGCACAGCTTGCCGACTCTTGTGATTGTGAAACCGGTTGTCCTAAATGCCTTCAACAACATGGATGTCCGCAAGGGAATAAAGGTCTACTCAAACAGATCGGGATAACTTTACTCCGGGCAATTCCCCAAGAACCCTCAACTCTCTAAAACACTAAAGCCTCCAGGAGTTAACTTTTGGAGGCTTTGATATTTTTGTACTAATGCCAAACAAAAGAATGTCTTCTGGAAAAACCCATGACCGTTTAGCATGCGCTTGTACTCTCATTCCGCTATAGAGTATTGTTGATTGAGACAGTCTCGGCTCTTTCTCTAAGAGAGTGTTTGAGTACTTTTACTTAGTTAAATCCCAAGATTTGGAAAGATTTGGGAAGACTTGAGAAGAGAAATAATGCGTTCTAGAAGCAAACAGAAGATTTTATAAGATCAATTCCCAAGAAAAACTTGATGTCAAATACTTCTAAATGCTTATTTTTTCAAGTTCCATGCTTCAAAAATCTTGTGGAAGACTATTTATTGCTTATTCCAGACCACTCGATTTAAGACAGTCGAATGGGTAACAAAGGTGGATTTAAGAACTTAGCAAGCCATATTTTTTCTATATTCATCCCAATACAACAGCTTTACGTCTCAGTTTGTCAATTGATCTTGGTGATTATAGGGGCAAATCCGGGGATATTTTGTCAATGATGAAATCGTATACCCAAAGAATTTAAGGCGTCTTAAATCGCTTTCAGAACGGGGCTTCTTTTGGTGGTCACATAGCTGTTATGTATTTTCGACTTGGCGAAGATGTATAATATCGTACTGGGATACCTGCGATCGCGGCGGGAGCAATTTTGCATTACTGTATAGTGCCCGGATCAAAGTACCAATTAACCCATGGGCTATTTGATACAGCTTTTTTGAACGGTTCATCTTGGGTTTGAAGCTCCTAAATCTTAGATAGCTGAATTGGTACAGTTTTATCCTTGGCGATCGGGATATTGAAAGCAGATCCTGCGGCGTCCAAGCGCGTAACTTTCGGAATCACTGCTCACCCCGAATGCGTTGGGGGCTTTTTATCGGCGCTTGCGAAAGCTGTAGGTACTCCCAAAGCTTTTTCCGCTACCGCTCATAAATTGGCACGGGTATTCTACCGGATGTGAACAACTATAGGACTTTACACTGACCCAGGCATGGACTACTACGAGCAGAAATACCAAGACAAAATCCTGAACAATCTCAGGAAAAAAGCTCAGTCTCTAGGCTTTAACCTAGTAGCTCAACTTGAGAGAGCGCTAATCTTGAGTTGTCTTTGATGCCATCAAAATTGAACGCTGCACCTGAATTGAAATATTAAGCTTGTTTGCTAGTTTTTGACGCTCCCTAAATCCTATATCGTGCATATAACAGTGGCGCAAAATAATCTGTTTCAATAAGCGATCACAAACGGGATTTGTCAAGAAGTCAAAGTGCAATTTCTCAATCTTGTTAATATCTAATCTTTTTTCAAACTGCAATTCAATGATTTCTTGAATTAAGCGTAATGAAGGCTTACCCTTGCTTTCGGTTACTTTAATATAAATGTCACGACCTTTGGCGGAACCTAGAGAAAACGAAATTTTGTAAAGCATCGCCAAAATAACCGTGTAATTAACCCCTAAGTAAAAAGACTCGACTTCCCGAATAATTTTTGAGTTGGGAAAATTTGGATTCTGTTCTAAGATCTTTTTAATTTTCCTAATTGACTCTTCTCGCACGTACTCCGAAAATCTTAGATAGACGCTAAGAAATCTTAGTGAAACCAAAACTGATTCTTCATAGATTAACTCTAGAGAGTTTCGCTCTAGGGAGCCAAGCCTATTTCTTAAAATCTGTCCACAGACTTCAATTGCTCGGAATACTTTGTTCACCTTTACCATGAACTCTTCTAGGGAGCATCCCAATTTGGAAAAAACACATTATTCGCGAGATTGAATCGCGAATAA
>CAZZYE010000265.1:0-8813 GCA_964658145.1 uncultured Stigonema sp. | reverse complement strand
CGCTTTGAAGGCGTCTACCGCCGACTTGTCCTAACGGCTTTGGCGACTGCTATACCTATGCACGCACAACGGTAACAGAACGCCCATTTTTTGTAGTTGTAACTTGAGTTGTTAAGCGTTCTTCGATTGGTAGCGCCTTGGAACGTCGGTCAAAAATAATTAACCAACCAAAATTTACTCCTAAGCGTGCTAAATAAGAATCTAACTGTTCAATCCCATCTTCAAGTGGGTCTCGTTTTTTGAGGACACTTCCGTGCGCGGGTTCCCCGCGTTGAGGAAAGTGTCCGGTATCCCGCCAAGCTTTTAACTCAATCCCTAAGGTGATATTTCCATATCTGAGACATAAATCCATGCGATCGCGTCCAATGGCATATTCGCGTTCCAGAGTTCCACCACCATTAACTACGCGATGCAAAAACGCCATTAGCACTAGATGGGGTGCTATTTCATGGTATGCTGTGCTACCGAGTAATGGTTCGCCATGCTGACGCCAGAATGCTATAAATGCCTGCAATAAGGCATCAGTATCTAACTCGCCACTTTTGGTTAACCAACTCGGTGCAATTTGAGGCAGCGAAGCCATCGGTGTTACGGTCAATACCCGTGGTAACACCTCGCGGTAAATCGGATTCGCAATTGTCAATCCTCCCAGGGGGTCCATTTTGCACAAACCCAAGTCGATCACAAACTGGATATCATCATTGGGTACATTCCCTAGTTCCAACCCTGCCAAGATTGGCTCAATGATTGCCTTGACTCTTGGTTCTCGGAGTCTTTCTGCTAGCGAATCAAGATGGGTATCAAGGCGTGCTATCAATACTTCCTTGGCGAGTTGAATATGTTCTAGTGTAATTGCTACATTTGTATCGGTTACCATCTCTTCTACGACTTCTTTAACCAGCGCATTTACTAACCAAGGCTGTCCCTGAGTCAAATCAAACGCCATTGCCGTTGCAAGAGGTGTGAAAACTTGTCCCGTATCGTCGGTATGTTGCTGATATAATTGCTCTACCTCAGTGGCATTAAAATCTCTCATCGTTAGAGAGCGCACTTTAATATTAAACGGACTTGCCGTATTTAATCGGTCACTGCCCCCGCTCGCTACTTTGTAATCCCGCACATCTCGCAAACCAATTAACCCGACGCAAAGCGGGAAGTTTTTGGGGCGTTCGGGATAGCCATCGCGTAACTGTCGCAAAACCGAAATCAGCGCTTCATTCTGTAAGGAGTCAATTTCATCTATAAACAGTACCAACGGTCGTGACGAAGCTTGTGCCCAAGCCCTCAAACTGGCTCGAATCCTCTGTCCTGGTTCCGTAGATGACCAAGCAGGGGGTTGCAGGTCTTGGGGTAATCGGTCTGCAATGGTATCGCGCCACGCACCAAGAATCGCCAGTTCTGCGGCGCCTGGGTCATGACTAAAGGGGCTTCCCACTTCTGCCGACACCATGACTGCCGTATACCGTCCACTACTCGTCAGTTGTTTCGCCAGCGCTAGCATTGCGGTAGTTTTACCCGTTTGGCGAGGCGCATGAATGACAAAATAGCTTTCTTGGGCAATCAAGCGCTCTAAGTTTGGCAATCGGCTGGTGGGCGACAGCATGTAGTGAATGTCTGCTTTACAAGGACCTGCTGTATTGAACCAACGAGACATGGTGTGCCTTGGGCTTTTGAGAGGGCGATGCGCTTAGTGTAGCTCAAATAGGGGGTACTGGTGGTAGGGGTCGAGGTACAAATGCCAGAAACAGCAGTTACGTAAAAATCAAGCATACGATCGCTCTTTGTAGCAAACGTGATGTTATATCATGTCCGGTCAATCGCCCATAATAAAACTTGTTTGTAGTAAGGACGGAAGTCCTTGCTTAAGAGCGCAAGAGGACTTCCGTCCTTACTACAAACTTATTAAGGTTATTTAACCGGACGTGATGTTATCTCGTCCTTTAAGTTGTGAAATGTAGGATTGATCAACTTCCAGGCGTTCTGCTCCTTCATAAATGCGAAATTCCTGTGATTTCTCTGATTGCCTTGAGAATCGGCTCTACATGCATAAATCAACGTTAACTGAACTGTATTGAGTTATGCTCATGAAGATCGTTTGCCATTCGCTGCGTCAAACTGAGAAAATAAGAGCATGACCAAAACTGAAATTAGGGAGGAAGCCGATAAGATTCTAGAAATCCTCATCTCAAAGCCATTTGCTGAATGCTATCCTCTAAAAAAAGATTTTAAGGAGTTGCCCACATCCCCTGGTATCTATGCCCTAAAATCTAGGGATGAGGAAATTAACAATAATGGATAGACGAACCTTACTTAAACTCTTTGGATTTGGGGCGCTGGAAACTTCGTTCGCTGTGAGTTTCCCATCAAGGGTGTCTGCTGCCACTGGACACGAAGTTCACTGGGGCTATATTGGAGAAAGCGGCGTAGAGAATTGGGGGAACCTGTCAGAGGAATTTCAACTGTGCAAAACGGGAATCCAGCAATCGCCAATTGATTTGCACGGAGCAGTCGCAGCCCAACTGTCACCGATTGAGATTGATTATAAGGAGAGTCCTCTACGCATCGTCAATAACGGTCATACCATCCAAGTGAACTATGAACCGGGAAGCTCAATTAAGCTGGATGGTCAGACCTTTAACCTGGTGCAATTTCACTTTCACGACCCCAGTGAACATACCATTGATAAAAAACAATTTGACATGGAACTGCATCTAGTGCACCGCAGCGAGGCTGGTGCGCTAGCGGTGATTGGAGTGTTATTGAAGCAGGGACAACACAATGCTGCCCTGCAACCGATCTGGGACGCATTCCCAGTTCGCCAGGAACCGGAGCAAGTTGTGAAGACAGTGAAGGTAAATGCGGAGCAATTTTTACCAAAAGACCGAAATGTTTACCGCTACTTTGGCTCTCTGACGACGCCACCCTGCTCCCAAGGAGTAAACTGGATTGTGATGCAGCAGCCAATTGAAATCTCACAAGAGCAGAAAGAGCGATTTGCCAATTTAATATCTATTGATGCCAGACCTGTGCAACCGCTTAACAATCGCTTTGTGTTGCGTTCGAGTTGAAGACCCTAGAAACAATCCCCGATTTTTAACAAGCAAGTCGGGGTAGTTGAAAGAGAATAGACTGCAACACTATGTAAGTATCGAATTAGAAAACCACGAAAACTTTTGGAATATCAATTATGGAAGCTCTTGCTAATTCTGATTTTTGGAAAATAATTTTTAGTGCAGACATCTCTATCGTCAACATACCGATCCCGCTGTTCAAAATCGTTCTGAGCGTCATTGTCCTCACACTTACCCTGGCGTTAAAACAAGTTTTCTCCGAAATTATCATTCGTAGAATCGAGCGTCTGGCTAGCGGAACGCAGACCACCTTTGACGATGAGTTAGTCAAGATTATCAAGCAACCTTTAAGTTGGCTCATTGTCATCGGTGGACTCTGGATAGTGCAGCTAATTCTGGCAGAAAATTTCAGCCCAGAATTGAACGAAAAAGTAGAAGGGATTCTCAGGTTTGGTGCGATCGCTACTGGAGCCTTTATTGTTTACCGTGCCGCTCCTGTGTTGGGAGAATTGCTGAAACAATGGACACTCAAAAGTGAAACCGAGCTAGACGATTTGCTCGTGCCGTATCTGCCGAAGTTGTTTCAGGTGCTGGCGATCGCTATTATCTTGCTTAAAGGAAGTGAGATATTTTTGGGTGCATCGGCTGGGGCACTCATCGGTCTGCTTGGTGGAGCGGGTGTTGCCTTAGGCTTGTTATTCAAAGACCTGATCTATGACTTGTGTTGTACCATAATTATCTACGTAGATAACCTGTTTCGACCTGGTGACCAAGTGACGATGCATGGAGTAGAGGGTCTAATTAAGGTGGAACATGTTGGACTGAGAAGTACAACGCTTCGGATACTGAGCAGAAACACTATCCAAAAAGTGCCCAATTCTAAAATGATTAATGGAGTCGTTGAAAATTGGTTCCAATCGGTAGGAAATGATAATTCAATAGGTATCAACTTAACCCTAAAAATTGATGGTATTTCTGCTGAACAAACCGAAAATATTTGTGTTGCTCTTCGCGAAATTCCCAAGTCAATTGAGATCTTGAGTGAAAAGTTTTTTATTTACTTTAGCGAACTGGAGCAAAATTCTCGGGTGATTAAAATTCGGGTTTTTGCTAATACTAATGGTCATCCTCGATTATACTTTGATACCATCGAAAAACTCAACCTAGCGATACTGACTCTACTGGAGAAAGAGCAGATTAATCTATTCACCTATTATCCGGTGCAACTCCAAACCAACCTTGGAGAAACTCAAAATAACCTGGAACCGATAAAAAATTGACGAACTTCGTGAACAGAGGTTATAAGGTTATTAGCCCTCTCCAGGTGCTTCTCTCCCAAGTTTGAGCGGTACGCAGAAGAAACCCAGTGCTGCCCAAAAAACCGCATACTTCAATTTTAGTTACAATATAGATCCACTTCAACAGACAAGGAGATTTCTGATGTCACTGATGACAGTAAAAGACTTGGAAAACTTACAAGCAACTCTCTCCGAAGCCGGACATGATTACCAACTAGAACTCGAAAATGGTAAAATTATCGTTATGGGACCATCAGACATTGTATCCAGCGAAATTGGAGCTTTGCTGATTCGGTTATTGGGTAACTGGGTTTATCCTCGTCGTTTGGGACGCTTGTTTGACTCCGCAGGCGGTTTCATCATGCCAGATACAAACCTCAAAGCACCCGATGTCTCCTTTGTTCGCGCCGGACGCCTTCTCCAAAGTCCTCGTTACTTTGGACAACTTGTACCAGATTTAGTAGTCGAAATTAAATCTCAAAGCGACAGAATAAACCCTTTAGAAAAAAAGCTTAAAAACTTCCTAGAATTAGGAGCCGTTGTCGGAATTCTCATTGACCCTGATGAATCAACCGTAACCGTTTATCGACCCACAGGTTTTACAATCGTGTTAAGTAATGAACAGACCTTAACCATTCCAGAACTTTTCCCCGGTTGGGAATTGCCTATTTCTGAATTGTGGCCTCCGATCTTTACCGAGTCAGAAACACAAATTTAGTCAGAACTGAGCGGAGCGCTCTCTCCCTCTCTTTCTTCAACCAACCAGGAAAGCGATCGCCCTTCAACAGATCGTTGAATCCAAGACCTCGCTATATACCCACAGACTTGCTACTCCTCAAGATGCAAGCGCAATCGCTCCCCTAATGGCATCTTTCCCTAGATCGGGAAGTGGAACACGCCGATCGCTACTATTGGCTGGGTTTACAGATGCAACCAATGAGAGTGATGTTACCAGGATTCAGCCGTCACCTCGTTCAGTAAGGCGTTGAGTTAGGTGGGAAGGTCGTTTAACAAATCTGACCGTAGGGGCGGGGTTACCCCGCCCCAGATGATGTGGTAAATTCAATTGAAAACTGCTTGCTGTAAGTCAAATTGAAGAGCCACGCGCAAGATAACCCGGAGGTGCTGCTTCGTAGCTTGACAAATTTGGCAAGAAAACGAAGATTATAGAAAAACATTTAACTAAATAGCCTGGAACTAGGTGTTATGAGATTCTCTCTGAGAACGCTAAAAATATCGCAAAAACTGTGGCTCAGCATTCTATCCTTTTCTGTACCGATATTGATGCTATTGTATTTCACAGTTTCAGGCATTAGCGACAATATCCAGAGCGCTCATTTAGAAATCTTTGGCAATAGACTTTTAGACCCTTTAACCCAGCTGTTAGTATTGGTTCCACAGCACCAGAGGTTAGAACCACTTGCGCGTACAGGCGATCGCTCAGTTTTAACTGATTTAGAAACCACAGCTAATCTCATTGACAAGAATTTTGCTCGTCTTGAAAAAGAAACCAAAGCCCTCGGGGAACCTCTAAAAATCACTCCTTCAGGTTTAAAGTCAGCTGGAATGGAGCAATTACTGCCAGCAAACATCGTAAACCAATGGCAGACATTACGCAACAGCCAGACTAGCAGCACTCAAGAACAATTGGCGCGACAGTATGGTGATTTAACACAACGTATAACTGGACTGATTAGCAGAGTTGGCGATACTTCAAATTTAATTTTAGATCCAGTTCTGGACTCCTATTATTTGATGGATGTTGTTCTTGTAGCCATACCACAAGCTCAACAAAGAGTTGGAGAAGCCTTGTTGTTTGGCGAAACGAAACTACAGACACAGTTGACAAATGAACAAAGAGTGAAGTTAGAAGTTTATGCATCATTACTACAACAGACGGATTTGGAGCGCATCGTGCAAGGAATTGCTACTTCTCTACGGGAAAATAAGAATTTCTTTGGTGTGGTTCCCTCTCTGCAAACGAACATTCCGCCAGTCGAAAGTCTTTATAAAGCTGCTGTCACAAAGTTTAGCGATCGGTTAATACAGCTTGCTAGAACAAGTAAAGGAGATATTCCTAACAAGGATTTTTTTCAACTGGGGGACGAGGTACTTCGTAACGGTTCGGAACTATGGACGGTTGCAAGAAAGGAACTAGATAAGATAATTGAGCGACGTATTCAACATTATGAGAACATGCGGTTAATCTACCTGTTGTTGAGTTTGACTGCTCTAGTGATCTCTAGCTTTTTTGTATTCAAAGTATCACGCGAAATTTCAGATCGCCTTGCTAAGGTCGTTGCTATTACTAAAGATATTGCTCGCGGCAATTTGACACCGAGTATCCACGTTGATTCTCAGGATGAAATTGGACAGTTATTGATTGCTGTTAAGTACATGCTTCAAGACTTGAGTTCTTTGATTAGAAACACGCAAGAATCTGGAATTAAGGTTTCTTCTTCGGCTACATACTTGTTAGCCACGGCAAAGCAACAAGAAGTGGTGATAATGAACCAGACGGAATCGACGGATAATGCGCTTTTATCTGTCAAGCAAATTTCGCAACTCACCGAAAAACTGGTGCAGAAAATGGGTGAGGTTGCTTCCAGTTCAGAGGAAACGGCTGAATTTGCCAGTAGTGGTCAATCAGACCTAGTTCATATGGAAGAGAACATGCAAAATATGGAAAAATCTTCAAACAATATCTATAGCAGGCTAAAAACCATCAAGGAGAAAGGGGAGAACATTACATTCGTCGTCACTACCATGGCAAAGGTAGCAGAGCAAATAAATATTCTGTCTCTCAATGCTGCAATTGAAGCCGAGAAAGCGGGTGAGTATGGGGCAGGTTTCGCGGTTGTTTCCAGAGAGATTAGACGACTAGCTGACCAAACTGCTGTAGCAGCTTTAGAAATTAAACAGATAGTTCAGGATACGCAATTGGCAGTCTCATATGGGGTGGAGGAGGTAGAAAGCTTTATCACCCTGGTTCGTTATGGCGTTGCCGACATTAGTAAAATCAGTGCAGAGTTTACCAAAATTATTGAGCAGGTGCAAGCTCTATCACCAAATTTTGAAGGGGTGAATATTGCCATGCAGGATCAATCTCAAAATGCCAAAAAAATCAACGACTCTATGCTAGATCTCGGTCAAGGAATGCTGCAGATAAAAAACTCTTTGTGGGAAACCTACGCTGCAATTGAACAACTCAATGAAGCCGCAATCAGCTTGCGCGATCGCGTATCCAAATTTCAAGTCAACGCGCTTTGATGTGTGACTCCTAGTACTTAGGCATTAACAAAATTAAGCAAGTATGAGTAGAGTAGAATTATATTTCCACAGCTTAATCGTGGCATCACCACTACAGGAGGCAAGTAACTGACCATCAGGACTAAAAGTAACGCGCTTACGCAAGGAGGTTAAAGCAGTGGCAGAAGACCCGATTACAGTTTTACTCATCGACGATCAACCAATGATCGCCGAAGCCGTTCGGCGAATGTTGCTTCCAGAACAAGATATCACCTTTCATTACTGTAGCGACCCTACCCAGGCTCTCAAAGTCGCTAAGTCATGTCAGCCAACCGTCATCTTACAAGACCTAGTTATGCCAGAGATGGAAGGACTGGTCTTAGTGCGCTTTTTGCGAGCCCAAAACGCTCCCACGAAATACGTTCCGCTGATCGTTCTCTCTAGTAAAGAAGAACCGGTCATCAAAGCAAAAGCTTTTGCATTAGGAGCCAACGATTATATAGTCAAACTCCCAGACAAAGCAGAACTGATCGCCCGTATCCGCTACCATTCTAAAGCATACGTTAACCTTCTCAAGCGACAAGAAGCGGAAGCCATCCTCCAAGCGGATAACTTCCGCATGCGTAAAGAACTGGATATGTTGCGCCAAATGCAACGGATGATTCTTCCAACAGCAGAAGAACTAAGCGAGATAGAAGGTTTAGACATTGCAGGCTATATGGAACCTGCCGATGAAGTAGGCGGCGACTACTATGATGTTCTGGACACAGACGGCTTGGTCACAATTGCGATCGGTGATGTCACCGGACACGGGCTTGAAAGTGGCATCGTTATGGTCATGACGCAGACAGCAGTCCGTACACTTAAAGAGATTCGAGAACTCGACCCAGTTAAATTTTTAGATGCGCTCAACCGCACTATTTATAAAAATGTCCAACGGATGAATTCTGAGAAGAATTTGACCTTAGTCGTTCTCACTTATTCAGAAGGCAGAATCAGTATCAGTGGTCAGCATGAGGAAACTATTGTCGTGCGCAAGGGAGGTCATATTGAGCGCGTTAACACGATGAATTTAGGGTTTCCTATTGGGTTAGATGAGGAAATTACTGATTTCATCAATCATACCATGATCGAATTAAATTCGGGGGATGGAGTTGTTCTCTATACCGATGGAATTCCGGAAGCGTACAACATC
>CAZZYE010000264.1:0-8821 GCA_964658145.1 uncultured Stigonema sp. | reverse complement strand
AAACTCATAGCGATCGCCCACAGCAAAGGAAAACTTGTACGGTCACTCAAAAGGAGCCGTGTGGTTGTACGACCAGATCAAACAACAATCAGCTACCAATCGCCGGATAGCAGGCAGAATCGCACTTACTCATTTAGTCCGTCATGTAGTTAATGAAACAGTCCACACTCAAAGCATTTAAGCGTGCATACAACCAACTACAAGATTTGGTTGAAGAGTTGTATGCTGCAGCCCAGACCGCGCTGGATAATGATGATTTTTCAGATGCTAGCAGAGCGTAAAGTAGAGCCGATAAGATTTACCTAGAGGTAGAAAATTTAGAAATCTTCATGGAGGAAGTAGACGAATGAAAACGTTCTTAGCAGTTAAAAAGTCGAATAAAAGAACTTGGTAAGCAAGCTGCTGATTTTAGTAAACAGGCGGTAGAAATCAGAGAAGAGAATCTACAGCAAAGCAAAAATCTGATGCGGCAAGCTTATGAAGCATCTTTGCGCTGTCAAGTCCTGATTCAGGAACTAAAGCGACAGCAGGGTTTAACACAGACAAGCAAATAGCAATTGAGTACTGCTTTTAAGTAATGGAGAAGGCGATTCGTGCCGCCAAGCTGTAATCGCCTTTTCTCGTAAACCCTCAAAACTAAGGACTTATCACTATGATTACACAATCCGATGATGTAACGACAATTTGTGCTGACCAATTGACGGAAGGTGACATTATCCGGCAAACGCATTAAAAATTGATAAGAATGGACTTGACAAAAATCAGTAGACATGAGTTCTAAATTTATAGATTTTATGAACTAGCAAAGCAGGTAAAATGATTCCGTGATAAATTTAGTAACCTGCTTAGTCAAATGAAATTATCAAAAAGTAGTAATCGGGGAGGGCGGCGTGAAAATGCAGGCGTGGCACTTCGAGCAGTTGGAATTGTTACGACGGCATTGATAGTTATCATGCCAACGATTATTAGTCGTGCTGATGAAAGTCAGTGGAAGTTAGGTGGTCAGAACTTAAACAATACCCGCGATCAAGCGACTGAGAGATACCTTAAACCAGAGAACGTAGCGAATTTGTCACCCAAATGGGTTTTTACTACAGGTGGTGACATCTCAGCGACACCAGCAGTTGTAGATGGAGCTATATACCTGCCTGACTGGGCGGGAAACTTGTTCAAAATCGATGCACAGACGGGTAAACAAATTTGGTCAAATACTATCGCCAACTACATCAGTGACCCAAGTGTCCCAGACGCGAGCACGAACACACCTTACTCAACTTTCCCAGTAGCGATATCGCGCACGAGTCCGGCGGTCAAGGGGAACAAAGTGATTATCGGCAGCCAGGGAGGTGCTTACCTGATGGCAATTAACAAAGATACCGGCAAGCTAATCTGGAAGACCTCACTTGACTCTCATCCAAGCGCCGTCATTACTCAGTCGCCAGCGATTTATGGCAACCGTGTATACGTTGGGGTTGCCTCACTGGAGGAGGGAGACCCTTTCTCCGATGTAAATTACCAATGCTGCACCTTCCGTGGCAGCATGGCATCAGTTGATTTGGCCACCGGAAAGATATTGTGGAAGACCTACACAGTACCGGACAATGGTGGTCAACCGGGTGGCTACTCAGGCGGAGCAGTGTGGGGCAGTACACCAGCAATCGACCCCAAGCGAAATTCGGTATATATTGCAACAGGCAATAACTACGAAGTGCCCCAAACGGCAAAAGATTGCATCGCCAATCTGGAAGCGCCAACGCCCAGCGATCAGTCGCAATGCCTCGATCCCAACAATTATATTGACGCGATCATGGCACTCGATCTCGATACCGGCGCGATTAAGTGGTCGAATAAGCTGGAGGGGTACGATACGTGGAATGTTGCCTGCCAGTTTGGCATTGCGCAGAATTGCCCTGACCCCCAAGGAGATGATTATGATTTCGGTCAGGGTCCCATGCTCTTTACTGTTAAAAATGCTGGACAAGCGCACGACTTAGTCGGTGCTGGGCAGAAGAGTGGCGTCTTTTGGGCGCTTGACCCGGATAGCGGCAAAGTCGTCTGGAGCCAAATCGTTGGTCCTGGTGGCACAACGGGTGGAATGCAGTGGGGCTCAGCCACGGATGGTCAACAAATTTATGTCGCCATCTCAAACGCCCAATCCCAGGAGTACAAGCTACAACTCTCGGGTGAGACTATCACAGGTGGGTCATGGAGTGCCCTTGACGCAGCGACTGGCAAGATTATCTGGCAAACTGCGGACCCAGCAGGTGCTCTGGATGAGGCTCCAATGACGGTAGCGAATGGAGTAGTATATGCTGGCTCCCTGGCATCAGGGCAAGACTCGAATAACATGTATGCATTGTCCGCCAAGACTGGAAAAATTCTCTGGAATTTTAACAGCGGGGGGTCAGTGATTGCAGGTGCTGCGGTGGTTAATGGTACAGTGTATTGGGGCTCCGGCTACAGCCGCTACGGCCTAGGTGTGTTTAATAATAAGCTATACGCATTCACAGTCTCCAAATAGAGAGCGGCTAGTGTTGTAGATGTGTTGGTAACCCTCTTGTTTAAAAAGTAAAAAGATAAAAGTAAAAAGTAAAAAGAGAATCCCCATAAATAAATGATGCTGTTGGCGAATTAAAAGAGGGTGTTAGCAGAGGATTGACTTGGACGTTTCTGGGTTTACACTTTATTACATTGGCGATCGTCAAGTTTGTGAGACAGAAGGAATGGGGGCAAGTGCCGCATTCAGGAGACTGACGTGTCTTGGTTTTGGGTACATCATCCAACCAACTGACGAGCCGTGCCAAGTTCATGGCGGCGGCGGTCAAGACATGTTGTAAGTGGGTTTTCGCGATTCCAATGTAGCGAGTGCGACGGATGCCAAATCTCAAACAAGCTTGGGAGAAGGCTCCTTCGACAAGTGCCCGTTGCCGATATTGCTGTTTAAACTCGCTTGTGGCTTGTCGTGTTCGGGCTGTTTGTAAAGCTTCATGCTGAATTTGCGGTCTGAGTTTAAGCATACGTCGCACCACTCTATTTTCAACTTTCAATTTTGTCAGGAAAAACGTGTAATGATTGACAAGATCGCTAAGTGATAACCACAGGGAGAGGCGTCGATCATGAATTCTGCTTCAAACCACCAAACTACAGCGGCTTGGTGGGGTGCTTACGCCTCTCTTACAATTGACGCTTAAAGCCGATCGCGTCCATGTACGTACTTGCAAAGACCGACACTAAGTCTTGTTGTACTTGCCGCTTGGGATGAGGAGTAAGGGAGTGCGATTGGTATTGGTAATGGTTTAGCCGCCATGCGAGCGATCGCTTTGGTGATGAAGTATGATAATAATCGGTGCTATGCTGCACTCATCAAATGATTAAGAGCGCGGATGCGCGTTTAGATGAGCGTGACCGAGCGCAATAATTAGTAAACATGTAAACCGCATTCATTTCCTCCACCTTTATGACTGTAAAACTCCAAACCGAAAAAGACGACTTACAGGCTTGCAGTAATATAAAGCTTAATCAAGAAACAGAAAACGAAAAAGTTTTATGCTCTCATTGTCAGCGCACAGCTAGGAACGGTATTAAATGTAAAGGAATTTGTGTGGCGGACAATGACTATTAAGGTATAAATTTTAAACAGTCGCTTGCAATTTGCGATGATACCAACACATGTCTAGGACGCAAGGGCGTTAATTGGCTGTGCAATTACAGCAATTGGGTGCACTCGCGCTCCCAAGTCATTTTTACAAGCAAGTCAGCTCGCACGCCTACAAGCATAGGGATGAAACTAAACGCACTAAGCGCGAGACTTGAACTTGGGTATTCCACTAGGCGAGGGTGGTGAAGGTGCGCACGTCTAATTCTCTACATCTTCTTCAGCATTCAAACCAGGAAGAAAAGGATTTTTTTTATCCCGGATGCTTGACAACGAATATGGATGTTTCCATTCACTACCAGGATTAACTCTATAACTATTGGTACGTTTGCCATTCGCTTTTTCCTTACGAAGAATTCCCGCTTCACAAAGAACTCTTAACACCTCTAGTACCATTCTTTGGCTCATCCCACAAACAGATGCCATCTTCGCTTGAGAAGCATCGCATCCTCGTTCTGGGCTTTCTCGCCTTGCAACGTGCGCCAACACGCGAAACTCATAAAGATTTAAACCATAATCATCTAACTCCCCGCGCACAAAAATTGCTCGTTTGTCGTCAGGCGGAGGATTCCACTTATTTTTAGGCGATGGTTGAGTTCTACGTACATTTTTCGGCATAACAACATTTGTAAAGATTTATATCAATTTTTGGTCAGGGGAAACGCAACCACTTTGTTAAAAGCTGCTTGTACTAGGGATTCACTTCAGCAGGACGTACTTGAGCGTGACGTACTTAGTATGCTGTCCCACGACATAGATAATAGTGTTTTCCGGAAGCATAGTTTCTTATGTTGTCCGGTGCTTACTACAACTATGTATCCCGATAACATATATTGTAGTGCTTTCGAGTGCGTAGATAATAGCTTAAAACTCTTATCAGCAGGGATTTTCAGTCAGAAAAACAAGCGATATAGTAACAGCAAGATAATTTTTCACTCTTAAAACACAAACAGGGCAATGAAAACGTACAACTCGGACTGGACGGTTATTTATTTTGATGGTGCAGCGGAACCAACTAATCCAGGACCAGCATCAGGTGCAGCAGTCATTGATTTACCAACAGGTGAATCCATCACCGTCACTGTAGACTTAGGAGTGCAAACGAATAACGTTGCTGAGTATTCGGGTGCGATCGCCGGACTAAAAAAAGCTTTAGAGCTTGGTTGTAAGTGCGTTGCATTAAGAGGAGATAGTCAGTTAGTCATATACCAGCTAGAAGGTAAATATGGCTGTCATAGTGCTAACTTAAAACCCTTATGCCTTGAAGCAAAACAATTACTAAGTGAGTTTGAAGAATACGATCTGCAGTGGATACCGCGAGAACAAAACAGCCGCGCCGATGCCGCCGCCGGTGATGTACTTTCATCTAAAGTATCTCCCACGGTAGAAATACTTGATGATTTGCCAGTACCAGAACCTAGATACGGACTGGAAGCGCAAATTCTTCGATTACAAACGCTTGGTTTAAAAGCTAGTTTTAAGGAGTGGCTAAAACTCAAATCTGGTAGGGACGAATTTTCTTCCTTCAAAGGCGATTCCCTCGCAAGCCTTGTACCCGACGAGGTTAAAACCGTGATAGATTCAGCGTTACAACCACTTGAACAGGAGAAATTTAAGAGTGCAGTTTATCGATGGTATCTTCGCGGGTTACCACCAGCATTGGCATTAAAAAAATGTCGAGTGGATTCTGAAGCTAACGCCAAAGCGCAAACTTTCACGTAAAACCACACTTGTCTGAACAAACGGGATCACTCTGTATCAAGGGATATGCGATCGCCACTTCTTTAAGAGGGTGTTTGAAAAGTCGGTTAGGTGGTAAAAAAGCTCACGAGCGTGTAAGCTGCGAATAGATAGAACACAGCACTCCTGTGAGTGTCATGAGTAAAGCTTACCCCAGTAATCTGACTCAAGCCCAATTTGAACTGCGCTACGGATTTGATTCCAGAACCAAAATCCGGTGGTCGTCCTCTCCCAAGGGGAGACGCTTCGCGAACGTGAAGTCGATATGTGGGAGATTCTCAATGCCATTTTCTATATCTTAGTCGAGGGTGTGAGATGGCGAGCAATGAGGTGGTGACTTTCCCCCCTGGCAGACGGTGTACACTTACGAGCGCCAGTGGCGCTCATGTCGGGACATGGTTACAGATTCATGATCGTCTGCGAGGGTGGACGAGAATCGATATTGAACGGCATCCCAGTCCATCAGAAGCCGTCATCGATAGTCAAAGTGTCAAGAGTGCAGGGGGAGTGAGTCAATCAGTGGGCTACGATGCAGGCAAGCAAATCAAAGGACGCAAACGATTTATGACGGTCGATACCCTGGGGTTAGTATTGCGGGTGTTGGTAACCGCAGCCAATGTGCCTGAACGAGAGGGCGCTAAACAAGTGCTCAAACAGGTCTTGCTGATGAGTAACCTCATATCTTGCACCTCTCCGTACAAACCCAGGTAACGTAAAAAGATGCGCGATAAGGCTACCTGATTTTTATGGGTTTTTAGCGATAAATCAAGAGTTGTAGTTTAATACTGAGTAATTAAATACCATCAATTTTTCTTGGTGCAAGATATGAGTAACGCGGTGTCACGACTGCATACGATTTGGGCGGATGGAGGCTTCGACGGGAATCCATTCATGATGTGGGTGATGGATGTTTGCCGCTGGATTGTGCACCTTCGTACTGCGACAAGAGCAAACGTTCATGGTTCGTGTTGCTCAAAAAAAGGTGGGTGGTAGAACGAACTTTTGGCTGGCTGATGGGGTGTCGCCGATTAGTTAGAGACTATGAGTCATTGCCAGAAACTTCGGAGACATTTATCTACCTGGCGATGATCCGGATTATGGTGAGGCGATTGGCATAAAATTTGACCCTTCAAAACTTTTCAAACACCCTCTAAGAGTATGTTTGTGCTAAAGGTACAAAGAGTGAAAAATGGGAGAATTTAGTTACAGCTATTAAATTCTGATCAAAGTCGCAAATGATGGATAATAAAACTGCATCAAAAGAGATACCTGAAACGACTTATGTACCTAAAACTTATACACATATTCAGTTTATAGCTTACGAGTGTCCTACGTTCGACTACACTAAACCAGGAGAAGCCACGAACACAACACTAGCACCACCGATACGTCATTTACAAGGTAACGATGAAAAAATTAGAGTGCAAAGATTTTTAGATGTGTTGAACTGGACAAGGAATAACATCCCAAACATAGTACTGGGTAACAACAACACATTGAAAATCTTCATGGCACCAGAATTCTACTTTAAATCCCATGCTGGTCAGAATAGTGCAGATCCACGTTATGGAGGCTCTTATACTTTCAACACGATGATAAATATCTTATCGTGTCTGCGAAATTTATTTACAGACCCAACACTAAGTGATTGGTTCATTGTGGCAGGGTCTGTTGTGTCAAACCTGCCTGCCGATGCAAAGATTTTTATTGACAATCCGGAAGAGAGAGCTTATTTGAACACAGCAGTAGTAGTGAAGGGAGGGCATCCAAAAGCTCCATTCCACTTTGTGCATAAAAAGCAGTTGTCAAATATTGATGGACCACCTAAAACTAGGAAAAACCAATCGGGGGAGGAGGTAGGCACATCTGCAAGTGAAAATGAATATTTTAGACCTTTTCTAGAAAGTTGGCAGGAGCGAAAGCAAAGGATATTTACTGTAGACAATATCACGTTTGGGCTTGAAGTATGTTTAGATCATGAGCTTACCGTGTTAAAGACAGTTTGTAAGGACTACTCTTCTCAAGAGGGGAAATCTGCTCCGCCTATCGATATTCATCTGATAACATCATGTGGTATGCAAGTTCGTTCTAAAGCTGTAGCAGCTAGGGAAAATGGCTATGTTATGATTAGCGACGGAAAGCCAAAAAATCAAGTTTATTCAGCAGTACAGAAGATTGCAAAGCAACACCCCATAAAGGCAACTTTGTCCAAAGAAATGGAACCTAGATGGACGGAGAATATTCCAGAACAATATCAAATCCCGCAACCTAAACAATTCTTTCCGCAAAGAATCCTATGTTATGACTGTTTACAGATATAAGAAATATCTGAATATTAGTACTTAATATATGACTAAATGTGTCCATTGTGAAGAGTTCATGATTGTCAGTCCGAGCGGATATAGAACCTCAAACTTCTTTATTGTCAATAATTAATTAACAGTAACTAGCAACCAGTATACAGATAACTGACTACTGGTTACTGCCTACTGTAAATGTCTTTTTAGGGTTATCTAAGAGCGGAATTCATATATAGCGACCTAAAAACTTCACGAGAGAAGAATAAGCATGAAAAATGAGATACCCCTTAATTACTGTACGTTCGCTCATTTTTGAAGGGTAAGAGGAATTAATACCTTACTGTGTAAGGCTTCAAGGTGATTCTGGATCTGATGGTCGTGATCCCGTGTAATACTTGGAAAAAGCTTTGGGAGCTTAACGGTGTATTACACGGACAGAGGTGAGGCGGGAAATCCGTGTAATACATGGAGAGCCGAGAATTTACACAAAAAGACTGTAAGAGTACAGGAGCATCAGTGTAATACATGGACGAGCAGCGTTATCCCCCAGATCATCTTGCGGTGTAATACATGGTTGACGCTGATGTTGAAATGGGACATTCAATTCTGTGTCTTAAAGTCTAGGAGTGCTGATTCTACATATTATAAGGCGTAATTATGTCGCGTATTGCACTGCATCTACCTGATAAAGGGACTCAGGCATGTTCATTAGTGCAAGAATCTGTTTTTGAAGGGTGTTAATCGGTGTGATGAAGATGGTAGAATTGGGTAGGAGATAGAGCGTTAAATGACAAAAAGCCTGAAGCATTCTCTCAGCAGATGGGCGCTCGGTTTTTCGCTTTGGATTGCCATCATAAAGACCAGCTAAAGACTGTTGAGTTTCTATAAGTGCTTGCCGAACCACAAACTCCATTACTGTAAATACGCGCAAAGCTATGTTCAAAACGAACATCAAGCCAGTGATTCGGTCTTCGTTTTGGAAGTAAATAGGCAAGGCTGGCTTTGAACCTCTTTTAAAACGGTGAAACCCGCGCTCCAAAAGCCATTCCCAAGCGGTAATACATTACGGCTTGTGGTAATGTCAGTTTAGTAGTCAGCGCATTAGTCACATACAATCGCCACCCTG